>NZ_AMPR02000476.1:0-15522 GCF_000307735.3 Cupriavidus sp. HPC(L)
CCTGGCCCGCGTGGCCGCACTGGTGCACCGTGTGCGCGGCCTGGCGCCCACGCTGCTGGTGCTGGCCGCGCTGACCGGGCTGGTGTTGTGCACCACGCCGCTGCCGCTGGGCGGACAGCTGACGGTGTTCGCGCTGGTCTGGATCGCGGTGATGGTGCTGCGCAAGATCCCGGGGCGCTTCCCCACGCTGACGATGATGGCGCTGTCGCTGCTGATGACGCTGCGCTATATCTGGTGGCGCGCCACCGAGACGCTGGACCTGGCCACGCCGATCGAGGTCACCATCGGCTATCTGCTGTTTGCCGCGGAAGCCTATACCTGGCTGGTGCTGATCCTCGGCTATGTGCAGACCGCGTGGCCGCTGTCGCGCCGGCCCAAGCCGATGCCGGCCGACCCCACGCAATGGCCGACGGTCGACGTCTATATCCCGACCTACAACGAGCCGCTGTCGGTCGTGCAGCCGACCGTCTACGCCGCGCGCAGCCTCGACTGGCCCAGCGGCAAGCTGAACATCTACTTGCTCGACGACGGCCGCCGCCCGCAGATGCAGGCCTTCGCCGAGCAGGCCGGCGTGCATTACCTGACGCGCAGCGACAATCGCCACGCCAAGGCTGGCAACATCAACCATGCGCTGTCGGTGACGCAGGGCGACTACATCGCGATCTTCGATTGCGACCACATCCCGACCCGCTCCTTCCTGCAGATGACGATGGGCGAGTTCATCGCCGATCCGCGCTGCGCGATGGTGCAGACGCCCCACCACTTCTTCTCGCCCGATCCGTTCGAGCGCAACTTCGATACCTTCCGCCGCGTGCCGAACGAAGGCAGCCTGTTCTACGGGCTGATCCAGGACGGCAACGATCTGTGGAACGCCGCGTTCTTCTGCGGCTCGTGCGCGGTGATCAAGCGCGCGCCGCTGGCCGAGATCGGCGGCATCGCGGTCGAGACCGTGACCGAGGACGCGCACACCGCACTCAAGCTGCACCGCCGCGGCTACAACACTGCCTATCTGCGCACGGTGCAGGCCGCGGGCCTGGCCACCGAAAGCCTTGCCAGCCATATCGGCCAGCGGATCCGCTGGGCGCGCGGCATGGCGCAGATCTTCCGCATCGACAATCCGCTGTTCGGCAAGGGGCTCAAGCTGTTCCAGCGGCTGTGCTATTCGAACGCGATGCTGCATTTCTTCTACGGCATCCCGCGGCTGATCTTCCTGACGATGCCGCTCGCCTATCTGGTGTTCGGCATGCACGTGATCAACACCTCCGCGGCGATGATTGCGGCCTACGTGCTGCCCTACCTCGTGATCGCCAACATCACCAACTCCCGCATCCAGGGCAAGTACCGCCATTCGTTCTGGGCCGAGGTCTACGAATCGGTGCTGGCGTGGTACATCGTGCTGCCGACCACGATGGCCTTCATCAACCCGCGGCTGGGCAAGTTCAACGTGACGGCCAAGGGCGGCCGGATCGAGGACGACTATCTGGACTGGACGATCTCCAAGCCCTATCTGCTGCTGCTCGCGCTGAACGTGGCCGGCCTCGGCATGGGCGTGGGCCGGCTGCTGATGGGCACCACCACCGAACCCGGCACCGTGGTGATGAACATGGTCTGGGCCAGCGTCAACCTGCTGATGCTGGGCGCCGCGATCGGCGTCGCCAAGGAAGCGCGCCAGGTACGCGTGTCGCACCGGATTCCAATGCGCGTGCCGGCCACGCTGCTGCTGCCGGACGGCACCACGCTGGCCTGCAAGACCGAGAACTATTCGCTGGGCGGCCTGGGCCTGCTGCTGCCGATCGACGTGGCGCTCAGCGAGGGCGACCGCGTCGGCGTCTGCCTGTCGCGCGGCGCGCGCGAATATCACTTCGCCGCGACGGTGGCGCGCAACGTCAACCGCCACCTCGGCGTGCGGATGCAGGACCTGAGCCCCGAAGCCGAGACTCAGCTGATCCAGTGCACCTTCGGCCGTGCCGACGCGTGGATCGACTGGCTCGACGACCAGCCGCGCGATGCGCCGCTGCGCGGGCTCAAGGAGGTCATCGAGATGGGCTATCAAGGCTTCCTGCGGCTGTACGATGCCGCGCTCGACATGCTCGAGGCCGCGCTGGCGCGGCGGCGAACGCGCCAGTCCTGAGCCGGCCGCCCTCCCGATCAACCACCAGCCCGAACTGCAAATCCTGCGATCCATATGGGACTCTGGAACCTCTACTTCGCCGCCAAGCTGTACCTGTTCGCGATCGGACAGGTGCAGCCGCGCTGGCTGCTCAACTTGCTGTTCGCGATATGGCTGGTGCTGCCGCTGGAACACCGCGGCCTGCGCGTGCTGCGCCAGGCGCTGGCGGTGGTGGTGGGCGTGGCGCTGCTGTACCACGAATCGAACCTGCCGCCGTTCGCGCGCGTGATGTCGCAGTTCTCGAACCTCAGCGCCTTCACGCCGGCCTATCTGCTCGAGCTGCTGCAGCGCTTCGTCAGTCCGAACCTGGTGCTGGGCGCGATCGTCGTCACGCTGGGCTATCTGGTGATCAACCGCTGGGTGCGCGTCACCACCTTCGTGCTGCTCGCGCTGATCGTGGTGCCGCTGTGGCAAGGCGCCGGCACGGTGTCGACCGGGACGGCGGCAACCGGTACCGGCGCGGCGCGCGGCGCGCAACGCCCGGCCTCGACCATGCGCCTCGACAGCCCGGCCGAAGTCGGCGACAACGAGGCGCAGCTGAACGCCTTCCGCGCGCAGGAGGCCACGCGCCAGGTCGCGTTCACGCCGATCAGCGCCTCGCCCGACAGCCAGTTCGACATCATCGTGCTGCATGTCTGCTCGCTGTCCTGGGACGATCTCGATGTCGCCAAGGCGCGCAATCACCCGCTGCTGTCGCGCTTCGACTATCTGTTCACCGACTTCAGCTCGGCGGCCAGCTACAGCGGCCCGGCCGCGATCCGGCTGCTGCGCGCGGCCTGCGGCCAGCAGCCGCACCAGGCGCTGTACTCCCCGGCGCAGGCGCAATGCCATCTGTTCGAGGCGCTGGCGCAGGCCGGCTTCGATACGCGCGTGCTGATGAACCACGATGGCCGCTTCGACAATTTCCGCGGCTTCGTCGACAAAGAAATCGGCATTCCGAACGTCACGCATGTGCCGGTCGACGGCGTGCCGCCGGCGATGCGCGCCTTCGACAATTCGCCGATCCTCGGCGACTACGCGGTGCTGGAGAAGTGGTACAAGGCGCGGCTCGCGCAGAACGGCGGACCGCAGGCGCTGTACTACAACACCGTCACGCTGCACGACGGCAACCGCCTGCCGGATTCGAAGCTGACCAGCATCCAGTCGTATCCGCTGCGGCTGACGCGGCTGCTGGACGATATCGACAAGCTGATCGCGATGATCGCGCAGTCTGGCCGCAAGGCGGTAGTGGTGTTCGTGCCCGAGCACGGCGCCGCGCTGCGTGGCGATGCCAACCAGATCGCCGGCATGCGCGAGATTCCCACGCCGCGGATCGTCCATGTGCCGGTGGGGGTCAAGCTGATCGGGTTGCAGGGTGCCGATGCAGGCGGCAATGCCGGTGCAAATGCCGGTGCTAATGCCGGTGCTAATGCCGGTGCTAATGCCGGTGCTAATGCGGGCAGCAGCGACAAGGCGGCCGACGGCCCGGTGACGATTCACGCGCCGAGCAGCTATCTGGCGCTGTCGCAGCTGTTGTCGAACCTGGTCGCCGACAGCCCGTTCCGGCAAGGCGCCCCCGCGCCGTCGCAGTACGCGGCGGACCTGCCGCAGACGCGCATGGTCGGCGAAAACGAGGCGACCGTGATGATGAAGCGCGGAACCGGCTACGTGGTACGCACGCCCGACGGCGTATGGGTGGACGGCAAATGAGCGAGTGGGGCGAGGTGAGCAAGACCGGCGAGCGCCAGCGCAAGCGCGCCCGAGTGCGGCGCGACATGCGACCGCGGCAGGCGCCGCGGCCCAATAACGATATCGAGGCGTTGGCGATGAAGGTGCCGGGGTTCGCCGCGCAACGCTATGTCGACGAGCAGGAAGCCCAGGCGGCCCGCGCCGCCGCGACGCGCTGGCCGCGGCTGGCGGGATGGCTGGGCTATGGCGAGGACGGCGAGCCGGATGGCCTCGCCGTCGCCAGCGGGACAGCGCCGAAGCTCAGCCCGACGCCGCGTTGAGCGCCTGCGGCTCGGTGCTCGGCTCGTTCATGGCGGTGGCCGAAGCCGGGGCCGAAGCCGAGACGGATGCCGATGACAACCGTACCGGCGCATCGGCTCCCGCTACCGCGGCCAGCAGCAGATTCGCCGCCGGCTCCAGGCGCTCTTGCTGATTGAACAGCCGCACGGACACCAGGCTGTTCTGCAGGGCGGCAAACAACACCTGCGCCAAGGCCGCGGAGTCCATCGTCGGCTGCGCCACGCTGCCGTTGTGCTCGCGTGCCCGCTCCAGCAGCGCGGTCAGCCAGCTTTCGTGGATCCGATGGAATTCCTGCAGCGCCTGGTGCACCGCCGACGGCAGGCACAAGGCCTCGGTCGACAGCATGCCGGCCAGGCATACCTGCTGCCCGCCGCATTCGCGCCGCCACGAGGCCAGATAGCGTTCTGCCTGCTGCAGCGGCGGCAGCGTCGGATCGATGCCATCCAGATAGCGCGCGATGCGTTCGCTGTAGGCGTTCACCGCTTCCAGCGCCAGGTCTTCCTTGGTCGGGAAGTAGTAATGGATGCTCGACGTCTTGACGCCGACGCGCTCGGCCAGATCGCGATAGCTGAAGCCGTTGAAGCCCCGCTTGCGGATCAGGTCGAGCGTGTGTTCGAGCAGCTGGTCACGCACCGTCGCCACCGGCGCGCCGGCGCCGGCGGGCTGGCCCCGGCCGGCGGAGCGGGAAGTCGAAGCGTCTTTCATGCCATGCCCTCCCCCGCTACCACGAGCGGCCGTTGCGGTATTGCCCTTCAAACGTTGGCACCTTCGGTGAAGACGTCGAACTGACCCTGACGCGCGCCTTCGGTGAAGACATCGAAGCGGCCCTGGCGGGCGCCGTCGGTGTACGGGCTGCGCGACGGCTCGGCCGAAACGCCGGTGCGATCCAGGCCGGCGACGATGCGAGCGCCGTCGGTGTACGGGTCGAACTTGCCGCTGCGCGCACCGTCGGTGAACTGATCGACGCTGCGAGCGCCGTCGGTGTACTGGTCGACGCTACGAGCCGGGCTGGCCGACACGCCGGTGCGGTCCAGGCCGGCGAGCACGCGTGCCCCATCGGTGTACGGATCGAACTTGCCGCTGCGGGCGCCGTCGGTGTACTGGTCGACGCTGCGGGCCGGGCTGGCCGACACGCCGGTGCGATCCAGGCCGGCGACGATACGCGCGCCATCGGTGTAGGGATCCGCCTTGCCGCTGCGGGCGCCGTCGACAAAGGTGTTGCGATCGCCGCTGCGGGCGCCGTCAACGAAGGTATTGCGCTCGCCGCTGCGTGCACCGTCGACATAGGTGCTGCGCGCGCCGGCGCGGAATTCGTAGCCGTACTTGTCGGCGGGAACGGTCGCAGCCTGAGCGGTACCGGCGACGAAAGCGGCGGCAAGGGTGGCGGCGGTCAACAGGGACTTGGCGAAGGTACGGTTGGTCATGATCAGCTCCTTTCGGGGATCCGCGCCTGGCGGATCGAATTGGTCAGTGTGGAATCCGGCTGTCGAATCTACGAACCACATCTACTAGTAGATAGATAACCTGACTCGAAAAAAACCCGGATTCCCGGGGTTGTTGCGTGGACTTGAGTGCCGCTTCACGTCTTCTTCGGTGCGGCGCCGCGTCCATGTGTCCTACTTTATCTACTACTAGGTAGATAGTCAAGGAGTTTTTTCGAGCGCTTCCGTCAAGGTCGCGGGCGCCCATAATGCTTCGATACTGGACGGCCCTTTGCGGGGCGCCGGAAAATGCACTTAGCGCTGTCCACTCCGAGTCCTTCAGGGCTGTATCGAGCGCATCGAGGCCGAAGCGGCCTCGGATCGGACCGGAGATTCCCTGCCTTCACGAGGAGACTTCCATGCAGATCCAACGCGGCCGCCTGATCGACCACCTCCACCTGAAAGTTCACGACCTCGCCGCCTCCCGCCGCTTCTACGGCGCGGTACTCGGCGTGCTTGGCATCGCCATCACCGACGGCGATCGCTACTTCTACGCCGACGAACTGTGGGTCGACGAAGGCACGCCAGGACAGATCACCCACGCCCACTTCGCCTTCCAGGCCAAGGACCGCGACACGGTCGAAGCCTTCTACAAGGCCGGCCTCGCCGCCGACGGCCGCGACAACGGCGGCCCTGGCGAGCGCACCTACCACCCCGGCTACTACGCCGCGTTCCTGCTGGATCCGGATGGGAACAACGTCGAGGCCGTCTACCACGGGCCACACCAGCGATCGTCGGAAGCGGTGGTGATCAGTTGGTGAGCCGGGCGGGGTAACAGCGCTCGCCTGCCACTACGTCTCTCCCACCCCCTTCGTCACGTCACGAAACTGTGGCTTCTGCAAGCCAGTCTGATATAATCGCGGGCTTCCGGAGAGATGGATGAGTGGTTTAAGTCGCACGCCTGGAAAGCGTGTATGGGTTAATAGCCCATCGGGGGTTCGAATCCCCCTCTCTCCGCCACGAATTCAAGCGAATCAAGCACTTGGCATAACGACGCGCCGATTATTACCGTCAGACACCATCGAATTCGGTGGGGAATCGGAACCAAATCGCAACATCGAAGCTACGAAAGTAAAACGCTGCGGCGCCCACTCGGGCGCCGTTTTGCGTTGGCACGTCATCTACCGTAGCAGTTGGTGCCATCCGTCTCCATCGCACCGATTCATGGGGCTGGAACAGCCCGGGCAGCCAAGCGCCTCGGTGATGGCGCTTGGCCGGCAAAATCCCTCCGACGAAAAGCTGCAGCGATTTCCGGCGATGCATCGCGACGCGCAATCCCGAATCGAGGAGCGGAAGCGCGGTGGACACCGGTGTCAGCCTTGGCCAAGGCCGCGGAGTTGCCGTGCCGACTCTGTAGCCAATATCAAAGAGCTTTAGGTTCTATGCCCAAGCCGTCCGCTTGTACAGCCACGACGCTTGCAGCCCCCTGATCACCAAGCTAGACTCATCGAATAGTCGGGAGCGCTGAGACATCGGTGCGTTGGACGATTGTTCCACTCGGCTTACCCCATACCAAAAAGCGGACCGCAATGCGGTCCGCATTTTTTTCGCCCCTCGGAAGCATTCCCCCTCCTGCTCCCTCGGTGTTCCGTTCGCCTACACCGCCGAGACTTGCGCCGAGGCTGCCTGTCCCACGAACTCCGGCGGCGCCGTAACGATCGAGCGCAAGTCAGGCTCGGCCGGCCGCAGCCGATCGAGATCCGGCTTCGGACGCGACAAGCCGGGCATCGAAGCAAACGCCGATTCCATCGCCTGCGCGACGCCGAGCGTCAGCGCGTCGCCGCGGAACGGGCCGGTGATTTGCAGGCCGAACGGCATGCCGGCCTCGTCGGTGCCGCAGGGCAAGGCGATGCAGGGATGGGTGGTCAGTGTCACCACGTAGGTCAGCGCAAGCCAGCGGTAGTAGTTCTCCTGCTTCTCGCCGTCGACGACGTCCGCATAGAGCTGGGTCCACGGGAATGGCGAGACCGGCGTGGTCGGCGACAGGATCACGTCGTAGTCGCGGAATGCCTGCTGGAAGCGCTGCAGGATGCGGGTCTGCTCGGCCTGCGCCCATGCGCTGTCCACCAGCGACATACGCGCGCCGATCTCGTAGTTGGCGCGCGTATTGGGTCCGAGGCTATCGGGATCGCGTTCGTAGGTGTCGCGCAGCGAGGCAACGAAGCTCTCGGCGCGCAGCACGTCGAAGCAGCGATGCACATCGCCCAGGTCGAACGCGACCTCGTCGCAGGACTTGAACAGGTGCCGCATCGCGGCGAGCCGTGCACGGAACACGCGGCGGATGTCGGGGTCGACGGCGCAGCTGCCGAAGTCCTCGGTCCAGCCGACCCGCAGTCCCGACAAGTCGACGCGCGCCGGCGTCAGCAACGCCAGCGGATCGACCGCATGGCTCAGCGGATCGCCCGCCGACTGGCCAGCCGATGCCGCGAGCTGCAGGCAGGTATCGGCGACCGTGCGGCCCATCGGGCCGACAACCGAGATCGGCGTCCATCCGAGCAGCTTGCGCGAGTTAGGCACCAGCCCAGGCGATGGGCGGAATCCCACCACGCCGCATTTGGCGGCGGGAATCCGCAGCGAGCCGCCGGTATCGGAGCCGGTGCAGACCGGCAGAAAGTCCGCCGCCAGCGCGGCAGCCGAGCCGCCCGACGAGCCGCCCGCGTTCAGGTTCGGATTGAACGGATTGCCGGTGGCCCCCCACACGGCGTTGCGCGAATTCGCGCCGGCGCCCATCTCCGGAATATTGGTCTTGCCGACCACCACGGCGCCGGCCGCCCGCAGCCGCGCGACCAGCGTGTTGTCCTGCGCGGGCACATTGCCGCGGTACAGCGGCGAGCCGTAGGTCGTCAGCAGGCCGGCCGTCGCTTCGAGGTCCTTGACGCCGAGCGGCAGGCCATGCAGCAAGCCCAGCGACTCGCCGCGCATCACCGCCTGTTCGGCCGCCCTCGCCTCCTCGCGCGCGCGGTCGTAGCAGGTCGCGGTGATCGCGTTGATCAGCGGGTTGTAGCGCTCGATCCGCGCGATGCAGGCGTCAAGCAACTCCACCGGCGAAATCTGGCGGGCGCCGATCAGGCGGCGCAGCTCGACGGCGGACAGCGAAGTCAGTTGGTTCTGGTCGGACATGGCGTATCAGTCGAGCTTGATATTGGCGCGCTGCGCGATGGCCCGCATCTGCGGAATTTCCTTCTCGATCATCGCGCTGACCTGCTTGCCCGACGCGAACGACGGCTCGATGCCGTTGTCGGCGAGCTTCTTGCGCGTGTCGGGATCGGCGATCGTATCGGCCAGCGCCTTCTCGAGCCTGGCGTGGACCTCCGGCGGCAGGCCGCGCGGCGCGACCAGCGCGATCCACGTGCTGGCGTCCATGCCGGGATAGCCGCCCTCCGCGACGGTCGGCACATTGGGCAGCAGCGTCGAGCGTTTCGCCGTCGTCACCGCGATGGCCTTGACCTTGCCGGCGCGCACCTGAGGCAGCGCCGCGGCCACGGTGTCGATGCTGAACGGAATCTGGCCGCCGATCAGGTCGGTCATCGCAGGCGCGCTGCCCTTGTAGGGCACGTGCAGCAGCCTGGCGCCGGTCAGATTGAGCAATTGCTCGCCGGCGAAATGCGCGGTGGTGCCGGCACCGAACGAACCGTACGAGTACTTGCCGGGATCGTTCTTCGCCGCGGCCACAAACTCCTTCAGGTTGTTCACCGGCACATCGCGATTGGCCAGCAGGATCAGGCCGGTCACGCCGATCAGGCCGATCGGCTCGAAGTTCTTCTGCGGGTCGTACGGCAGCTTCGGATAGACCGCGGGATTGACCGTGAACGTCGTGCCGGAACTGGCCAGCAGCGTGTAGCCGTCCGGCGCAGCCTTGGCGACGTAGCTGGCGCCGACGACGGTACCGGCGCCAGCCCGGTTCTCGACCACGACGGTCTTGCCTAGCCGTTCGCCGAGCTTCTGCGCGACGATGCGCCCCACCACATCGGTCGCGCCGCCGGGCGGGAATGGCAGCACCAGCTGGATCGGCTTGGTCGGGAAGCCGTCCTGTGCCGAGGCTGAAGACGGCGCCATCGCGACGAGCGCCAGGCCGGTGGCGGCAAACAGGAAACGGACGGATGAGGCGGAAGGACGCATGGGATGCTCTCTCGTAAGAATCCAAGGCGATGCCGGCGCCAGTGCGTCGGCTCGATGTCATCCTAATGTCAAACTTCGCATAGAATCGTCGCAATGTTTCGAACACTCGATTGCCGAAATGGCAATCGTTGGCGCAAACCCGGAGCGGGTTTTCCCCGAGGCATCCCGTCCCATTCACGTCGATTCCCATGTCCTATCGGGCCCTGCAAGAGACCGCGGTGCGCTACTTCCTCGAAGTGGTTCGCACCGGATCGGTCAAGGATGCGGCGATCAAGCTGAACGTCGCGCCGTCGGCCGTCAGCCGGCAGATCGCCAAGCTCGAAAGCGAGCTGGACACGCTGCTGTTCGACCGGCGCGCACGCGGGCTCGTGCCGAACGCCGCGGGCGAACTGCTGGCCGCGTTTGCCAAGCGCTCGCAGCAGGACATCGAGCGCGTGGCGGGCGACATCCAGGCGTTGCGCGGCCTGCGCGTCGGGCGCGTGCGGCTCGCGGCGGTCGAGGGCATCGCCCATGAATTCCTGCCCAATCTCGCCGCCAGTTTTCGCGAGACCCATGCGGGCATTCACTTCGAACTCGAGGTCTGTCCGCAGGGAGAGATCGCACGTCGGATACGCGACGGGGAAGCCGATATCGGCATCACGCTGGCGTGGTTGCCCGAGCCGGAGATCCACGTGGAGCTGCGGCACCCGGCTCCGGTGCTTGCCGTGATGGCGCCGGACCATCCGCTGGCGCGCCATCGGCAGCTGTCGCTGGCGCAGGTCGCCACCTACCCGCTGGCGTTGCCGCCGAAGGACAGTTCCGTGCGGCAACTGCTCGACGCCGGCTGCAGCCGGCAGGGCCTGCGCTACCAGACGGTGTTCTCGAGCAACCAGCTCGATTCGCTGGTCAGCTTCGCGGCGGCCGGCGGCGGCGCGATCTGCTTCTACGGCGAGGTGTCGATCCGCGGCAGGCTGAAGGCGGGCACCATCGCCGCGGTGCCGCTGCGCGATCGCGAGATGAACGAGCGCCAGATCGAGGTGCAGACGCTGGCCAACCGCAAGCTGCCGCCTGCCGCGCGCGCCTTCGTCGAGCATCTGCGGCAGGGCCTGATCGAGCTTCCGCATTCGTGATTGCCGAAACCGCAATCGAGTATTCGGAATATTGCGCCGATCGCATGGCTTCAGCGAGGCGGTGCGCGGCGAAAATCCCGACCTGATCCACCCTTCTACGTTCCGCGCTAGTCGCTGCCCTCATGTCACAGGAAATCCTCGTTCTCGGCGCCGGCATGGTCGGCGTCAGCACCGCGCTGGCCCTGCGCCAGCGCGGGCACCCAGTCGTGCTCGTCGATCGCGCCGCCCCGGGCAGCGAGACCTCCTATGGCAATGCGGGCTTCATCCAGCGCGAGGCGGTGCAACCGTATGCGTTTCCGCGCGACTGGAAGACGATCCTGCGCGTGATCGCCCGCCAGGGCAACGATGTGCACTACCACCCCGGCGCGATGCTGCGGCTGCTGCCCGTGCTGGCCCGGTACTGGCACGAATCGGCCCCGGACCGCTACGCCGGCACGATCGCCGCCTATGCGGCGCTGGTCAGGCATTGCGTCAGCGAACACGAAAAGCTGATCGCGGCCGCGGGTGCGGAGGACCTGGTCAGCAAGGCGGGATGGCTCGAGGCCTACCGCAGCCCGCGCGCCTTCGATGACACGGTACGAACCGCGACGATGGTGGCGCGCGAGCACGGACTCGATTGCGCCGTTCTCGATGGTGCCGCGCTGCGGGCCGCCGAGCCCGCGCTGCATGGCGGCCTCGCGGGTGCGATCCATTGGCGCGACCCGTGGACCGTCAGCGATCCCGGCGAACTGGTGCAGCGCTACGCCGCGCTGTTCGAACGGCAAGGCGGCATCGTCCGCCGTGGCGATGCCACGACGCTGCAGCCCGACGGCAGCGGCTGGCGCGTGATGACCGAAGCCGGCCCGCTGTCGGCCGCACAGGCCGTCATTGCATTGGGTCCATGGGCGTCGACGCTGACGCGGCCGCTCGGGTATCGCCTGCCGCTGTTCATCAAGCGGGGCTACCACCGCCACTACGCGAGCGCCCGCATGCCGTCGCTGCCGCTGCTCGATGCCGAACGCGGTTTCGTGCTGGCGCCGATGCGGCGCGGTCTTCGCGTGACCACGGGCGCCGAATTCGCTCACCACGATGCACCCCCGACGCCGGTGCAACTGGCGGCGGCCGAGCGCTACGCGCGCGAGCTGGTCGATCTCGGCGCGCCCGTCGAAGCCCAGCCGTGGATGGGCGCGCGGCCCTGCGTCGCCGATATGCGGCCCGTGATAGGACGCGCGCCGCGCCACCGCGGGCTGTGGTTCCATTTCGGCCATGCGCATCAGGGCTTCACGCTCGGCCCGGCGACCGCGCGGCTGCTGGCCGAACTGATCGACGGCGAGACACCGTACGTCGACCCGCGGCCCTACGATCCGGTGCGATTCGAATAGCGCCCAGGGAAGGCTGGAACAAGGTTCGAGCCACGCCTGCAAAGGCGAGATGTTGGGATGCCCGGGCCAGCCACCGGCGGCCCGATGTCATGCAAAATCCGATGGCAGCCACGGCGAGCGACGCGTCGGCGACGCTCGCCCCAACCTGTCGGAGGTCGCATGCATCTCGAAGGCTCCTGCCACTGCGGCGCGGTCCACTTCAGCGTGGAATCGCCCTGGCCCTACCCCTATCTGCATTGCTACTGCTCGATTTGCCGCAAGACCGCGGGCGCCGGCGGCTATGCCGCCAATATCGGCGCATTGAACGACACCTTGCGCGTACGCGGCAGGCAGCACATCGCCATCTATCACGCCGTGATGCGCGAGCCCGGCAAACGGGCGAGACGTTCGCCGATGGAGCGGCACTTCTGCACGAAGTGCGGCAGCGCATTGTGGATACGCAACCCGGACGAGCCCGAGCGCGTCTATCCGTTTGCGTCGGCCGTCGACACGCCGCTGCCGCGCCCGCCGGAGATCGTCGAAGCGGAGCTCGACTCCGCTGCGTCCTGGGTCGACGTACCGAGCGGCAAGGGACACGTGCACTGCGCGCAGTGGCCCGAGGAAACACTGGCGCAATGGCATCGGCGGCACGGCCTGGAGCAGCGCTGAGCGGGCCCGGGACCGGTCCGGGAGTGGGATCCGCAGCGGGACGGCTCCCGCACCGCTGCTATTCTTGGCGCTCCGTCAATACCCGACACTATCCGGACACTATCCGGACACTATCCGGTCACTATCCGACATCGCGCCATCCCATGCACTGGATCTACCTGGCCATCGCCATCGTCGCCGAAGTCATCGCCACCACCGCACTGAAGGCCGCCGCCGGCTTTACCCGTCCGCTGCCGTCGCTGGTCGTCGTCACTGGCTATGCGATCGCCTTCTTCTGCCTGTCGCTGACGCTGCGCAGCGTGCCGATCGGTATCGCCTACGCGATCTGGTCGGGCGTCGGCATCGTGCTGGTGTCCGTGGCCGCGTGGCTGCTGTTTGGCCAGCGGCTCGATCTGCCGGCGCTGCTCGGCATCGCGCTGATCATGGCGGGCGTGCTGGTGATCAACCTGTGGTCGAAGTCGGTCACGCATTGAATCGGCGACGCCGCCGCCGCGCACCCTACCCCCACCCTACCGCCACCCCTACCAACTGCAAACAAATGTAAGCACTTTGAAAAGTGCATTGGGAGGGGCCACAATTTGAAAAAAATACAGTACGCTAATAACAATCGATTAAGACATTACTCAATATCGATATAAACAAAACTAAAGTCAGTAACTGGCAAACGAAAATTCGACGCAGCCGTTCATCGTTCCATTGGAACGGCAAACGATTGGATTCGGCGCCAATTTTTTGACCAAAGAATTCCGGGGGGGCATCCGGGCACAGCCCATGCCAATTGATGGATATTCCATTGCCATGGAATATCGAGGGTCATTGTCGCGGTCTGTCGTCATCGCCTGTTCAGCCAACCCGTTTTGCCGCGGTGTTTGCCGCGGCCCTTTGTGGGATCGCCTGTAGCGTTCGCCGGCCCGGCGTGCGCTCGTTTTTTCGCAGGACTGAACTGGCGTATGGCTCAAACCCGCATCGGAACGGACGCGATCGTCGCGTCCAGCGTCGCGCAGGCGCAGGATTGGCTCGCCCGCCACTATCCCGGCATCACGATCGAGGCCGATGGCGCCCAGCTCCGGCTCGAAATCCAGATCGACTATCTCGACGGCATGGCCGTGCATACGCTGGCCACCGACACCGCGCTGTGCCTGCGGCTGCCTTGCCAGCACGACGGCTATCTGTTGTACACACAGGCCGAAGGCCAGCTCGCCCTCGCCACCGAGCAGGACGGGCTGCGGACCTTGCCGGCCGGCACCACCGTCGCCGACGCCAGGCGGGTCACCGCCTGGGGCTTCGGCCCGGGCCGCTACGAAGCCATCCTGATCGATGCGGCGAGCCTGCACGGGCGGCTATCGCAGTCGATCGAACGGCCGGTGACGCAACGCGTGAAATTCGCACCGCCGGAAGGCAACGTGCCGTCCGGCGTGCGCTTCGCGGGTGAGCTGGTGCGGGCGGCGCGGCGCTATTCGAACGCGGACGGCGGCCCGCACGCGATCGCCCCGGACATCGTGCAAAGCCTGCAGGACGCCGTGATCTTCGCCATGCTCAAGGAGATTCCGCACAATTATTCGGTCTACCTGGCGCGCCGCCATGCCGGCCCGTCGCCGCGGCATGTGCGCCGGGCCATCGAGTACATCCACGCCAACGCGACGGCGGCGCTCGGACTGGCCGACATCGCGATGGCTGCCCGCGTCAGCATCCGCACGCTGCAGGCCGGCTTCGCCAAGTTCAAGGGCTTCACGCCGATGGGCTATGTCAAGCGGGTGCGCCTGGAAGGCGCGCACGCGGACCTGCGTACCGCCAGCGCGGAACAGTCGATCGCCGACATCGCGCGGCGCTGGGGCTTCAGCCACCTCGGGCAATTCGCGCGGGACTACCGCATGGCCTTTGGCGAAACCCCGTCCGAGACGCGCCGCGGAGATTGACGGCAGCGCCGGCCGGAATTGTCGACAACAAAATAAATAGCGCTTAAATCAGATTTAATTGAATTTGTAATTTAATACCCCTGCGCCTACCGGCGTAGGGGTATTTTCTTTTATAAATCCGTGCCCGCATTAATGCCTTCTCCGCAATTCATTATCAAAAAAACGCAGGCCATATCAATCGCACGCACTATATCGCTTGCCGCACAGACGAAGACATACCGCCACTTGGGAATCACTTATACGCTCCACTTCCAATAGCGAGCAGTAGTTCCGATCGACCCAAGGAGATAGGCATGGCTTCGTCAGCTGTTCTGCAAAACCACATCGATGTCGCGGTGCCCGCGGGGACCAGGACCGTCGCGGCGCCGGAGGGTGCCGCCAATTTCCTGGTCGCCGGCAACAAGGACAACGTTGCCAACTATGCGCGCGAAGGCAACGACCTGCTGATCGAGTTCAAGGATGGGCAAACGGTGCGCATCCAGGGCTTCTTCGCCAATGGCGTCAACTTCAACAACCTGGTGTTCGTCGAGGGCGAGTCGCGCTGGCTCGCGACCTTCGACCAGGCGCTGATGGCAGGCGGCGACAACGTCCTCGAATCGGCGGTGGTCTACGAGCCGATCGCCGATGGCAGCGCGGCGTTGCTGGGCATCCTTGGCCTGGCCGCCGGCGCCGGCGTGATCGCCGCCGCCGCCGCGGGCGGCGGCGGCGGTG
>NZ_AMPR02000475.1:0-15596 GCF_000307735.3 Cupriavidus sp. HPC(L)
GCGCGGCGCAGCGTCCGGGCGCTGAAGGCGCGCTGGCGCGAGCTCGGCACCGAGGCGGACATCACGCTTGCGCCTGCCGCCGACGTTCTGCATGCGCTGCGCGTCGCCGGCAAGCGGCTGCGCTACGCGATCGAGGCCGTCGGCCCGGTGCTGCCTGGGCGCTACACCGGGCGTGTCCATCGCAAGCTGGTCGCCCGCCAAGCCCGGCTCGGTGCGCAGACCGATGCCGCCAGCGCCCGCCGCCTGCTGTCCGCGCTGCTGTCCGGCCCCGGCGAGGAGCATCCGTTCCAATCTGCGGGGACGGCGGGGACGCCAATCGCCGCGGCAACGACTGCCACGACCGCGATGTCGCCGCCCCTGTCCTCATCGAAGACTGCCCAACTGGTGACGCCGGCGCCGCGTTGATCTGCGACAATACCGCCCATGACCGTCCAGCCCAGCATCGACACGATCGCCGCCATCGCCACCGCGCCCGGACGGGGCGGCATCGGCGTGGTCCGCGTGTCCGGACCCGAAGCCGGCACGATTGCGCGCGCGGTCTGCGGCCAGCCGCTGACGCCGCGCCGCGCCACCTATCTGCCCTTCCTCGACGGCAAGGGCGAGGTGATCGACCACGGCATCGCGCTGTTCTTCCCCGGCCCGCATTCGTACACCGGCGAGGATGTGCTCGAGCTGCAGGGCCACGGCGGCCCGGTCGTGATGCAGATGCTGCTGACGCGCTGCCTGCAGGCGGGCCGCGAAGTCGGGCTGCGCCTGGCCGAACCCGGCGAATTCACGCGCCGCGCCTTCCTCAACGACAAGCTCGATCTGGCGCAGGCCGAGGCCGTGGCCGACCTGATCGAGGCCAGCACCGAGGCCGCCGCGCGCTCGGCGGCGCGCTCGATGGAAGGCGCGTTCTCGCAGGCGATCCGCGCGCTGGTCGAGCAGGTGATTCATCTGCGCATGCTGGTCGAGGCCACGCTGGACTTCCCGGAGGAGGAGATCGACTTCCTCGAGGCCTCCGATGCGCGCGGCCAGCTCGATACGATCCGTACCGCGCTGGGCGGCGTGCTGGCGCAGGCGCGGCAGGGTTCGCTGTTGCGCGAAGGCCTGTCGGTGGTGCTGGCGGGCCAGCCGAACGTCGGCAAGTCGTCGCTGCTGAACGCGCTGGCCGGCGCCGAGCTGGCCATCGTCACGCCGATCGCCGGCACCACGCGCGACCGCGTGCGCGAGACGATCCAGATCGAAGGCATCCCGCTGCATATCATCGACACCGCGGGCCTGCGCGAGGACGCGGTCGACGAGGTCGAGCGCATCGGCATCGAACGCACCTGGGAAGCGATCGGCCGCGCCGACGTGGTGCTGCATCTGATCGACGCCACCGACTATCTGCAGCATGGCCTGTCAGAGATCGACGATGCGATCGACGATCGCCTGTCCGGCCATTTGCCGCCGGGGGCGCCGATCCTGCGCGTGGTCAACAAGATCGACCTGGCGCCCGCGGTCGGCGCCATCACGTTCGGCGGCAACCGTCCGCACGTGGTGGTGGCCAACGGCCCGAACCCGACCGAGATCTGGATCTCGGCGCGCACCGGCGCCGGCATCGACCTGCTGCGCCGGGAACTGCTGCGCGTGATCGGCTGGCAGGCCGGCAACGAGGGCGCCTTCCTCGCGCGCGAGCGCCACCTGAACGCGCTGCGCAGCGCCCAATCGCATCTGGACCTCGCCGCCGAACGCGCCGATCAGCAGGACAAGGCGCTGGACCTGTTCGCCGAGGAACTTCGGCTGGCGCAGGAGCACCTGAACAGCATCACCGGCGAGTTCACCAGCGACGACCTGCTCGGAACGATCTTCACGCGGTTCTGCATCGGCAAGTAAGGCCGGCCCTGGGGCCGCCTTTGGGCTGCCGTTGGACTGCCGTTGGGCCGCCGTTGGGCGCCGTCCGGCCGAATATCAGCCCGGCGCCGAGCCGCGCTTCGACCCGCGCGCCGCCACCATCAAAATTGCCCCCGCAATCAAATTCGCCGCCACCGCCGCCAGGATCGGCAGCGTATAACTGCGGCTCGCATCGAACGCATAGCCGGCCGCGCTCGGTCCGATCAGCGTGCCGAAGGCCACGCTGGTGTACAGCACGCCGATGATGCCGCCGACGTTGCGCCCGCCGAACAGGTCCATCACCACCGCCGGCAGCACCGCGACCCAGCCGCCGTAGCAGGCGCCGAACAGGAAGGCGAACAGGGCCAGCATCCAGAAGCCGGTGGCGACGGCCCAGATCACCAGCGTGAACGCCAGCGCGATCACCGTGCACAGCAGGAAGCGCTGGCGGCCCATGCGGTCGGCCAGGCTGCCCAGGAAGAAGCGTCCCACCGTGCTGCCGACACCGATCACGCCCAGCAGCAGCACGGCCGTGCCCTGCGCAATGCCGAGGTCCTGTGCGTGCGGCACCAGGTGGACGAAGGGCACGAACACGCCGAACGAGGCGATCAGGCACGCGGCATAGAGGCTGATGAACTGGCGCGTCCGTACGGCGTCGCCGACCGACAGGTCGGCCGACGGCGCGGCGGTGTGGGCATGGACAGGCAACGGCTCGCCGTCCGCTGCCAGGCCGCGCTCGCGCGGATCGTTCTCCAGCAGCAGCGACGCGCCCACGCCAAGCACCGCGGCCAGCACGCCCAGCGTCAGATAGGCGTCTCGCCAGCCCGCGCCGTCGATCAGCAGCGCCGCCAGCGGCGGCATCGCCAGCGTGCCGACGCCGATGCCGCTGACCGCAAGCCCCGAGGCGAGACCGCGCCGCTTGATGAACCAGCGCTGCACCGCGCCCACCGCCGGCACATAGGCCAGGCCGACGCCCAGGCCCACGCCGAGCCCGTAGGCCGCGTAGACCTCGACGATATTGCGCGCGACGCTCGCCAGCGCGAGCCCCGCGCCGACCAGCAGCATGCCGGCGATGCACAGGCGGCGCGCGCCCCAGCGATCGGCCAGCGGCCCGCTGACGATGCCCAGCGCGAAATAGAGGAAGCCGGCCAGCGAGAACACCAGCGAGACCGCCCCGCGCGACGCGCCGAACTCGCGCTGCAACGGCTCGATGAACGCGCTGAAGGTATAGGCGCTGCCGAAGCCGACGAAGGTCACGGCGAACGCCGCGGCGACGACCCACCAGCCGTGGAAGATGCGCTGCTTGACCACCAGTGTCGTCATGTCAGTTCACCGGATGTTGTCGATGCCAATCGGTGGCGCCCTGGAAGGCGGCGCCCGCGCGCACCAGCATCGCTTCGCCCAGATGCGGGGCGACGAGTTGAAAGCCGATCGGCAGCCCTAGCCGCGACAAACCGCCTGGCAGCGTGATGGTCGGATGGCCGGTCAGGTTGAAGGGACAAGTGTACCGTTGCAGGCCGGCGATCAGCGCGGGCTGTTCGCCGAGCGTGCGAACAGCGGCCAGGGACAGCGGCGCATACGGATGCACCGGCGTCAGCAGCAGGTCGATGGTTTGCAGCAGGCTGACCATGCGGCCACGCAAGTCGGCACGGCGCAGCAATATCCGCTGATAGTCGATGCCGGACAGCGCGCGTCCCGCTTCGATGACCGAGGCCAGCACCGGCCCATATTCGTCGCGGCGGGCGGGATAGCTGGCGGCATGGGCAACGGCCGCCTCGACCGCGCAGTTGGCGGCCCAGTCGTCGGTCAGCGCGCTGCCCGCACGCATTGCCTCCGGAACGCGGACGTCGACCACGGTCGCGCCGAGCGCCCGCAAGACCTCCGCGGCCGCGCAGACAACGGCCTGGACTTCGGCATCGATGCCGTCGCCATTCCAGTCCGCGTCGATGCCGATGCGGACGCCGCGCAGGTCCGTCGCCATCGCGCCAAGGTAGTCGGGCACCGGCTCGCGCAGGGCGGTCGGGTCCTGCGTGTCGGCGCCCCCGATGACCTGCAGCAGCAGGCCGGCATCCGCCGCGCTGCGCGCCATGGTGCCGACATGGTCCAGCGACGGCGCCAGCGGGAACACCCCATGCCGGCTGACGCGGCCCCACGTCGGCTTCAGCCCGGTCACGCCATTGGCCGCCGCCGGCCACCGGATCGAGCCGCCGGTATCCGACGCGATGGCGCCATGGCAGAGCCCGGCCGCCGTCGCCACGCCGGCGCCGCTCGACGAGATGCCCGGCCAGTAGTCCGCATGCCACGGGTTCAGCGGCGCAGTGACCGAGGGGTGATGGTCGGAATAGGCACCTTCGGTCAGTTGCAGCTTGCCCAGCAGCACCGCGCCCGCCTGCTTGAGCCGCTGGACGACGGTGGCGTCCCGGTCCGGCCGGAAATCCCGATGGATCGCCATGCCGGCAGCGGTCGGCACTCCCTCGGTCCAGCACAGGTCCTTGACGCCGATCGGCACGCCATGCAGCGGGCCGCGATATCGGCCAGCGGCAATCTCGGCCTCCGCGGCTTCCGCCTGGGCCATCGCCATATCCGCCATCACCAGCGCGTAGCTGTGCAGCACGCCGTCCAGCGCGGCGATGCGATCCAGCTGGGCGCGCACCACGGTCGTAGGCGAAATCTCCCGGCGCCGGATTCTTGCGGCCAGTTCGGTGATGGAGAGGAAATGCCAATCGGAGGCCATCGTTTACTCGTACGGAAAGAAGGTTAAGTAGAATTGAAGCGGCCTTGCGCCGGAGCGTACCCAACGCTGCGCTGACATGGCCAGACGGCGTCCCAAAACTACCTTTTGTCCCGTCGCCCGCGCAAACCAGATTTCATGGGCCTTTCGCCTTAGAAAAACTAATGTCAAATCACAAGCTGCCACCGCTCAATGCCTTGCGGGCCTTCGAGGCCGCGGCCCGGCATCTGTCGGTCAAGCACGCCGCCGAGGAGCTGTGCGTGACGGCCGGCGCGGTCAGCCAGATGGTCAAGGCATTGGAGTCGCATCTGGGCGTCAAGCTGTTCCAGCGGGTGAACCGCGGCATCTACTTGACCGAAGCCGGGCGCGCCTATCTGCCGCCGGTGCGCAATGCGTTCCGGCAGATCAAGGACGCGACCGGCCGCATCGCGGCGCCGGCCGACACCGGCCTGTTGAACGTCAGCGTCACGCCGTTCTTCGCGGCCGCCTGGCTGGTGCCGCGCCTGCAGTCGTTCCAGCAAACCCATCCCGACATCGATCTGCACGTGATCACGACCACCGCGCTGGCCGACTTCACGCGCGACGGCGTGCATGTCGCGGTCCGGCACGGCCTGGGCCAATATCCGGGCCTGCACAGCGAGCGCATCATCGCGGTGGAGATCGTGCCGGTGGCTGCGCCGTCGCTGGTAGCCAGGCTCGGCATGCCGGCCACGTCCGCCGATCTGCTGCGCTGGCCGCAGGTGCACGACACCGAGCGCAAGGGCTGGCATCTGTGGTTCGCGTCACAGGGCATCGACGAGATCGAGCGCCCGCGTGGACCGTCGTTCGACGATTCGAGCCTGTTGTGGAAGGCCGTGATGACGGGCCAGGGCGCAGGGCTGCTGCCGGCGGCGATGGTGGCCCGCGAACTGGCCGACGGCTCGCTGGTCCGTCTTGCCGACGTCACGCTGCTGGATGCGTTCGCGTACTACCTGGTCTACCCCGAGGAAAGCCACGCGCGCGCGAAGATCGCCTCGTTTCGGGAGTGGATCCTGGAAGAGGCAGCACGTGCCGGCAGCGCGTAGCCGGCGCATCGAGTCTTGCAATCGGTCCTGAATCGGGACCTCGGAACCGGTGCGCATCGCGATCGCGCGATCGCCCTGCGCACAGCGTCGCATCGCGACAGGAGCCCGTATGGAAGCCTTCCACAACGTCAATCTCGCCTCGCTGCTGGACACGCTCGTCAGCCTGAGCGCCGCCTTCATGTTCGGTGGCGCGATCGGATTCGAGCGGCAGTACCGGCAGCGCACCGCGGGGCTGCGCACCAATGTGCTGGTCGCGGTCGGCGCCGCGGTATTTGTCGACGTCGCCAACCGGCTGCATGGGCACGATGGCGCGGTGCATGTGATGGCCTACGTCGTGTCGGGCGTCGGCTTTCTCGGCGCGGGCGTGATCATGCGGGAGGAGGGCAACGTGCGCGGGCTCAATACCGCGGCGACGCTGTGGGGCTCCGCCGGCGTTGGCGCGGCGGCCGGTGCCGACCTGATTCTCGAGGCGATGATGGCGACGGTGTTCGTGCTCGCGGCCAACACGCTGCTGCGGCCGATCGTCGATGCGATCAATCGCAAGCCGCTCGATGTCGAATCGGTCGAGGTTACCGGCACGGTCCACGTGATCGCGGAGCGGGGTCAGCAGAAGGCGGTCATGGCGCAGCTCGAAGAGGCGCTGGAGCGCGGCGGTTATCCGGTGCACGATCTCGACATCCAGCCGTTCGGACAGGACGAGGTCGAGATCGAGGCGACGCTGGTGGCAAGTTCCTTCGATGGCGATGCGCTGGACCGCCTGGTGCAGCGGCTGGCCGCACTGCCCGCGGTGCGCCAGGCGTTCTGGAGCCCCAGCACGACGACCTGACCGCGGCCGGCGTTGTGCGCGCCTGCGCGTTGGTTTCGGGTTTGTAGGACTACACCCACATGGCTTTCGGCGCTCACTTGATAAGGACGCGCCGCCCCTCTGTGTATCGTTCAGTCAAACGGTTGGCATTGACTTGTCACTCCGTACGAACAACTGCAGAGGTAAGCAAACATGGCTTCGGCCCTCGTCAGCATGCCTGTGGAGCATGCCCGGGCGCTTGCCCGGATTCTGTCCGTGACCCGCGCCGCCTGGCGTTTGAATGAAAACACCGAAACCGGCAACACCGCGCCATCGCGCAGTGCTTCGCGGCGCCGCCGTACCGCCCATCTTGCCGACCTCGCGGCCCGCGCGTTCGAAGCGCAGGTGATGGCGCTGCGCTGCCGCCAGGCCTTCGTTGGCTGACGCCGATCCGGTTTGCGAACAGGCAGAGGCCATTGACGCCAACCAGCAGCGAATTCCGCAGTACCTTGTAGTGCTTGTTCCGTTTTGCGCGCGACGTTTATGCGCGTTTGTGTGTCTCCTTGGTTCTTGGCCAGCCTACGGGCTGGCTTTTTTTCGCCGGCTTTGGCCTGCCCGCGCGCCTTACCTGGGGAACGTCGATTCCAGCTGCCGCACCACCTCCAGCAGGCGCGGCCGCACTTCGTCGAGCAGGAATTCGGGCGACAGGCTGTACGACGGGCCGCCGACATTGAGCGCCATCCTCGCCATGCCGTTGCCCGGATCGAAGCCGCGGCCGATGCCGTTGACGTCCTTTTGCCAGTCGCCGAACGAGCATGCGACGCCCAGCGCGCCATGGTCCTGCAGTCCTTGTTCGATGCCCTTGCGGATGCGCGGCCAGGCGACGTCGTCGAGTTCGCGTATCTGCTCGAGCAGCGCCTCCCGTTCTCCATCGGGCGCGACCGCGAGCCACGCCCGCCCGATCGCCGACGTCGACACCGGAATGCGAGAGCCGATGTCGAGCGTCAGCGAGATCGCGGCCGAGCTACGGCAGTGCTCGACGTAGATCATCGACAGCCGGTCGCGCGCGCCGAGCGATACGGTGCCACCGGAGAAGTCGGCCAGGTCCTGCATCAGCGGCCGCGCGACCTTGCGGATGTCCAGCCGCGACAGCATCGCGCTGCCCAGTCCCAGGCAGGCCGTGCCGAGCGCGTACTTGGTGGTGCCTTCGTATTGCGTCAGGTAGCCGAGCCGGGTCAGCGTCGCGGTCAGGCGCGACACCGTGGATTTCGGCAGACGGCAGCGCTGCGCGATCTCCTGATTGCCGAGCGCACGGTCGCTCGAGCGGAAGCACGCCAGCACTTCGAGTCCGCGCGCGAGCGCCGTGACGAAATGCCGGTCTTCCTTCGATGCGGCCTTCGATGTGGCCGTCGATGCGGCCCCGTTCGTGGGCGAGCTGTCGCGCATGGGAATGGACTTCTGCTGGCCGCTCATCCGACCCGGATACCGGTCTGCTGCACCAGCGACTGCCACACCTTCTGGTCGCGCTTGAGCAGCGCCGCGAACTCGTCGGCGCTGGTGCCGCGCGGCAGCATGCCGGCCTCGGTCAGCATCCGCGATCCATCGGCCGAGCGTACGATGCGTGCGATTTCGGTCGACAGCCGGTCGATTACCGGACGAGCGCAGCCATGCGGGGCCAGCATGCCGATCCAGCCGATCGCCTCGAAGCCCTGGTACCCGGATTCCGCGAAGGTCGGCACGTCGGGCATCGACGGTACGCGGCTGGTCCCCAGCGTCGCCAGCACCTTGATGCGGCCCGCCTCGCCATAGGTGCGCGCCACCACCGTGGAGACGAAGCCGGCCGGCAGCTGCTTGGCCAGCAGGTCGGCGATCGCCGGGGCATCGCCCTTGTAGGCCACGTGCACCGTCTCGATGCCTGCGCGCCGCTTGAACAGCTCGCCGTACAGATGCCCGGTCGAGCCGACGCCGAGACTGCCGTACCCCGATCCCGGATGCGCCTTGGCATAGGCGGCGTAGTCGCGCAGCGACTTGACCGGCAGATCGGCGTTGGCGACGAACACCTGCGCGGCGTCGGCGACCAGCGACAGCGGATCGAAGTCCGTCATCGGGTCGTACAGCGGCTTGGGCTGGATCAGCGGGCTCTGGATCAGCGCGGTATTGGTAAACAGCAGCGTGCGGCCGTCGGCGGGCGACTTGGCCACCTGCGCGGCGCCGATCATGCCGGCGGCGCCGGGGCGGTTCTCGACGATCACGGTCTGCTTGACCGCCGCGCCGAGCCGGTCGGCGATGAAGCGCGTGATCGCATCGGTCGAACCGCCGGGCGGGTAGGGCAGCACGATGCGGATCGGGCCGTCGATGGTGGCGGCGCCGGACGACTGCGCGCCGGTAAGGCGAGGCAATGCGAGGCTGCCGGCGAGCGCGGCCGAGGTCTGCAGCAGCTTGCGACGGGACGGGTTCATGGTTTGTCTCCTGGTGTCATCGGGCACTCTTGCGGCGCCCTTCCGATCGATGTGCGACCGCGGCTTTGCACGGCTTCGGTCGCGCCTGCTCAATGCGTTCTCAATGCGTCCTCAATGCGTCCTCATTGCGCGCGCATTGCGATGCTCACTGCGACTGCTCCGCCTCTAGCTGCGCCTGCAGCTCGACCTTGCGCACCTTGCCGGTCGCGGTCAGCGGCAGTTCTTCGACGATGCGGATCTCCGGCACCTTGTAGACCGCCATCTGTTCGCGGCACCAGGCGTGCAGCGATTCGGCGTTGACCGTGGCGGCGTGTTCGGGCCGCAGCCGGATGAAGGCCACGGGCATCTGTCCCTTGTCGCGATCGGGCCGGCCGACCACGGCCGAACCCAGTACCGCGGGATGGCGCGACAGCAGCACCTCGAGCTCCGACGGGAACACGCTCATGCCGCGCACCTTCAGCATTTCCTTGCGGCGGCCCAGGAAATGCAGATAGCCGTCCTCGTCGTAGGCGCCGATATCGCCGGTGCGGAACCAGCCGTCGCGGAATACTTCGGCGTCGACGTCCGGCCGTCCCCAGTAGCCCTTGAACAGCGACGGCGTGCTGACGACGATCTCGCCTTCGGCGCCGATCGGCAGCAGCGCGCCGGTGTCGAAGTCGCAGATCTTGATGCGCGTGCCGGGCACCGGCAGGCCGACGAACACGGGCCGCCCGCGCAGGTCCATGTCGTCGTGCTGCATGCCGGTGGTGAAGGTGTCGCTGGTATGCGTCTCGGTCATGCCCCAGGCGCCTTCGGCCAGCACGCTGCCGGTCAGCTCGAACCAGCGCCGGCGGATGTCGGGCGTGATCTTGCGGATGAACGAGGCCGCGCGCGTATGCCGCAACGAGCGCAGGTCGTAGCGTGGCAGCTCGGGGTGGTTCATCAGCTCGACCGCGTTGTCGACCACGACGAAGGTGCGGTTGACACGGTAGCGGTCGATGGCCGCCATCACGGCCACCGGATCCCAGCGCGCGAGCACCACCACGGTGGCGCCGCTGAAGATCGGATAGATCAGTCCCAGGTTCTCGCCGGCGATCCAGAACATCGGCAGGAAGTTCAGCATCACGTCGTCGGAACCCTCGGCCATGCGCGCCGCGTCGACACCGCCGGTCAGCGCGTACGAGGCGGCGGCCGTGTAGACCATGTCGCGCTGCGTGTGCATGCAGCCCTTGGGCATGCCGGTGGTGCCGCCGGTGTAGTTCAGCGCGGCGAGCGCGTCGAGATCGACGGGCGGCAGCGCGATTGGCGACGTCGCGCGGATCGCCGCCATCAGGTCGGTCGCACCGTCGATTCGCAGCGGCGCCGCGTCGAGTCCTGCGGGCAGCGGCACGGTCGGCCGCGCCGGCAGCATCTCGCCCTGGCTGGTAGTGAAGACCGTGCGGACGCGGGTCTGGCTCTTGACCGCCATCAGCATGCCTGCCAGCTGGTCCAGCACGATGATCGCGGTCGCGCCCGAGTCGTTCAGCTCGTAGCGCAGCTCCTCTTCCTTGAACAGCGGATTGACCGGCACGTAGACCGCGCCGAGCTTCAGGATGCCGTAGAACACCACATGGAACTGCGGGCAGTTGCCGATCATCACCGCGACGCGGTCGCCCGCGCCGATGCCGTGCGAGGCCAGCAGCGCGGCGCAGCGCTCGCTGAGGTCGTCGAGCTCGGCATAGCCGACTTCGGTGCCGTAGTAGATCAGCGCCGGATGCGTCGGGCGACGGCGCGCCCACGCGCGCAGGTAGTCGCCGAGCGCGACCTCGCCGTGCGGGTACACCGGCGCGGTCGGCAGGCCGGCGGGCCAGATCCGGCGGTGGCGCGCTTCCAGATCGTCGAAGAACTGCGCCTCGGACGTGGCGTCATGCGATGCCGGTGGGTTCGACTGCTCGCGGTCCATCTGCTGTCTCCTGTTGCATTCTTGTTGGGGTCGATGGCAAGGCGGGGGACGTCTGCGGCGGTGCCGGCGCGGGTTCTCCTTACCAGGCGTCGACGTAGGGCCGCAGCGGCCGGTCCCGATGCGATGTGCCCGCGTCGAGTCCGGTCACCAGCCACTGCCGCGTCGCCGCCGGGTCGATCACCGCATCGAGCTCGAGTGCGGCGGCGGCGTTGATCGCGTGGCCACGCTCGTACATCTGCGCGACCAGCTTCTGGTACAGCGCATCGCGTTCGGGCCCCTCGGGCAGCGCCTCGAGCTCCTTGCGAAAGCCGAGCCGCACCGCTCCCTCGAGGCCCATGCCGCCGAACTCGCCGGTCGGCCACGACAGCGTGAAGGTCGGCGCGCGAAAGCCGCCCGCCGCCATCGCCATCGCGCCGAGGCCGTAGCCCTTGCGCAGCACCACCGCGAGAAAGGGCACGCGCAGCTTGGCGCCGATCACGAACATCCGCGAGACGTGGCGCACCTGCGCGCGCGCCTCGACCTCCGGGCCGACCATGAAGCCCGGCGTGTCGATCAGCGAGACGATCGGCAGGCCGTGCGCATTGCAGATCTGCATGAAGCGTGCGGCCTTGTCGGCAGCGTCCGCGTCGATGGCGCCGCCGAGGTGGCGCGGGTTGTTGGCCAGGATGCCGACCGGGCGGCCCTCGATGCGGGCCAGCGCGGTATGGATGCCGGTGCCGAAGCCGCTGCGCAGCTCCAGCACGCTGCCGGCGTCGGCGATGCCGGCGATCGCCGCGCGCGTGTCGTAGACGCGCAGCCGGTTCTCCGGCACCACGCGCCGCAGTGCCAGCGGATCGGGCGCCTGCCAGTGGGCGACGGAACCCTGGAACATCGACAGATAGTGCTTGGCCGCGGCCACCGCGGCGGCCTCGTCGTCGACCAGCAGATCGACCACGCCGTTGTGATGCTGCACCGCGGCTGGGCCGATGTCCTCGGGCCGGAACACGCCGAGCCC
The DNA here is from genome assembly GCF_000307735.3 of Cupriavidus sp. HPC(L). NCBI lineage: Bacteria > Pseudomonadati > Pseudomonadota > Betaproteobacteria > Burkholderiales > Burkholderiaceae > Cupriavidus > Cupriavidus sp. HPC(L). Next base: position 11,808 of record NZ_AMPR02000475.1, read on the forward strand.
GCCGCCCTCGATCATCGCCGGTCCGGCCATGCCGATATTGGCGTTGCGCGTGGCGACGATCAGGTCGCAGCAGCCCAGCAGCGCCGCATTGCCGGCAAAGCAGCGCCCGGAGGCGATGCCGATCACCGGCACCTCGCCGCTGAGCGCGGCAAAGGCCGCGAAGGACGGCTGGTAAAGCCCGGCCACGGTCGGAAAGTCGACGTCACCGGGCCGGCCGCCGCCGCCTTCGGCAAAGATCACGGTCGGCAGCCGGTTCTGCAGCGCGACCTGCAGGATACGGTCGGTCTTGATGTGGTTGCGCTTGCCCTGCGTGCCGGCCAGCACGGTGGCGTCGTAGGCCAGCACCGCGCAGCGCGAGCGCTCGGCCGGGAACAGCGCACCGTTGACGCCGCCGATGCCGGTGATCAGGCCGTCGGCCGGCGTATTGGCGATCAGGTCCGCCTCGCTGCGCCGGCTGGCCTGCGCGGCCACCGCGAGCGCACCGTATTCGACGAAGGTGCCCGCATCGCACAGGTCGGCGACGTTCTCGCGCGCGGTGCGCTGCCCGCGGGCATGGCGCTTGGCGACGGCGTCGGGCCGCGCCTCGTCGTACAGGAAGGCATGGCGATCGAGCACGCGCTGCAGGTCCGCGCGGATCGCGTTCGGATCGGCCTGCTCGGCATCGCCGCCGGTGTGCGCGCCGGCCTCGGCCGGTTCCAGGACCAGCAGCACCTGCCCTTCGGCGGCCTGCTCGCCGGCCTCGGCGCGCAGGTCGATCACGCGGCCCGGCTGTTCGGCGACGATCGCGTGTTCCATCTTCATCGCGTCGAGCACGGCGACAGTCTGGCCGGCCTGCACCAGCTGGTCCACCGCGACGCTGACCTCGACAAGCCGCCCGGCCATCGGCGCGCGCACTGCGCGCAGGCCCTCGCCGAGCTGCTCGTCGAAACTGCTGGCGCCGACCGGTGTGGCGGCGACAGTGGCAATGGCGCCGCCGGTGCCGTCCTGCACCGCCTGCTGCGCGCGGCGCTGCGCATCGAGCTGCGCGGCGCGGGTCAGCAGTTCGGGCAGCACCGCCTCGACGTGCCGGGTATGGATCTGCTGGCTGGCGAAGTCTTCGCGCTCGGCCAGCGCGCGCAGCAACTCAAGATTGGTCGCGATGCCACGGATCGTGAATTCGCCCAGCGCGCGCTGCAGCCGTCGTACCGCGTCGGCGAAGCGTCCGCTGCCGGACGTCACGATCAGCTTGGCCAGCAGCGTGTCGTACTGCGGCGAGGGCGCGTAGCCGGTATAGCCGTGCGTGTCGACGCGAACGTCGGGGCCGGTGGGTGGATCGAAGCGTTCCAGCCGTCCCTGCGCCGGGCGGCCGAGGCCTTGCGCATCGATCGATTCGGCGTTGATCCGGGCCTGGATCGCATAGCCGCGTGGCGCGGGCGGCCGCTGCGGATCGAGGCCCAGTTCGCGCAAGGTCCGGCCCTGTGCGAGCCCCAGTTGCAGCGCCACCAGATCGACGCCGGTGACCTGCTCGGTGATCGTGTGCTCGACCTGCAGGCGTGGGTTGGCCTCGATGAAGACGAAGGACGGGTTTGCGCCATCGCGGACGGCCCCGTGGCCCGGTTCGGCTTCGTCCACCAAAAATTCGAACGTGCCCAGGCTCCGGTAGCCGGTTCGGCGCGCGAGCGTACGGGCCGCCTCGACGATGCGTTCGCGCAGCGCGGGGTCCAGCGCCGGGCTGGGCGCGATCTCGACCAGCTTCTGGAAGCGCCGCTGCAGCGTGCAGTCGCGCTCGCCCAGCGAGATCACGTCGGTCCCATCGCCGGCGATCTGCACTTCGATATGGCGCGCCCGCACAACCAGCCGTTCGGCATAGACCGCGTCGATGCCGAACGCCGAGCGCGCCTCCGAACGGCAGCGCGCATAGGCCTCGGCCAGCGCGTCGCGTTCGCGCACCACGCGCATGCCCCGGCCGCCGCCCCCGCCGACCGCCTTCAGCACGATGCCGGCGCCTTGCTGCTTGTCGAAGAAGGCCGTCACTGCCTCCAGCGTCGCGCTGCCTTCGGTGGCTGGCATCACCGGCACGCCGCACTCGCGCGCCAGCGCCAGCGCGCGGCCCTTGTCGCCGAACAGTGCGAGCTGGCCGACCGTCGGGCCGACGAAGATCAGGTCGGCCTCGGCGCAGGCCTGTGCGAAGTCGGCGCGTTCGCTGAGAAATCCGTAGCCGGGATGGACCGCGTCGCAACCGGTGCGGCGCGCGGCGGTGAGGATGGCGGGGATGTCGAGGTAGGCGGTGGGGCCTTCGCCGTCGAGCGCGACCGCTTCGTCGGCCAGCAGGCGGTGGCGGCTATTGGCATCGTCGCGTGCGTAGACGGCGACGGTCGCGATGCCTAGATCGCGGGCCGCGCGTTGCACGCGCAGCGCGATCTCGCCGCGATTGGCGATCAACAGCTTCTTCACAAGTGTCCCCTGTCGATGTCGCCGCCGCCGGCAGCGGGGCGCATTGTTTTTTGTGGCATGTGATTCTGCAAAGCAGAATCTACATGTCGGGGGATGCGGGGGACAAGGGCGTTTGCCGCGGTGGGACAAAGACGTTGGCGATAATCGGCCAGGCAAAAATTCCGCTGTGCAGAATCACGGTTCAAAATCGGGCGCCACTGCCGTCGATACCGCATCGGATCTCGCATCGGTTGCCGAGCGAATCGCCCCTACAGATCCCGCGGCTAGTCGCCGTTAACCGGCAGAGACCCCGCCATGCGCGCGCTGCGATGCTGGCGGGAGAAGCCCTGCCACCGCGCCATCGAACCAACCGGACCCCGAGGGGAACCGCCATGACTTCCGCCCTGCCACGCCGCGGCCGCGCCGCGTTTGCCGTTTCGTCCGCCCGTGCGGGCCTGCCGAGGATGTCCGCGCTGACGGCGTTGACCGTGCTGACCGCGCTGACGGTGCTGACCACGGGCTGCGCCACCTATCAGTCCGTCAGCCCCGCCGAAGCGGCGCCGCCGGCCGATCCGATCGCGGCAATGGTCCGCATCGATCCGGACCTCGGGGCCTCGTTCTGCGTGATCGATAGCCCCGCCGGACGCGCACCGTTCGCGGCGACGCTGCTGCAATCGCTGCAGCGCCGCGGCTTCGAAGCGAGGCTGCTGCCGCCCGGATCGTCGGTGGCGGCCTGTACGTTGACGGCGACCTATGCGGCCACCTCGCAGTCGTACTGGCGCACCTTCCTCGCGACGGCCGACATCACCGTCTATCGCCGCGGCGAACGCGTCGGCAAGGCGGTCTACGACGCGCGGCGCAGCCAGGGCGGCGTCAACCTGAGCCACCTGATCGATCCGCAGCAGAAAATCGACGAACTGGTCGACCAGCTGTTCCCGGGCCGCCTGCCGCATCCGGAGGCGCGGGACCGCAACGCCCCGCCGTCCGATCCGAACGGCGGGGCGGGTCCGAACGCCAACTCCGGCGCTACCGCTACGCCAGCCTGAACGCCTGCACCGCCTCGCGCAGCTGCTGGGCGCGCTGATCGAGGCTTTCGGCGGCGGCCGCCGCCTCTTCGACCAGCGCGGCGTTCTGCTGCGTGACGCCGTCCATCTCGGCCAGCGCGTCGCTGACCTGGGCGATGCCCTGCGACTGCTCGCGCGACGCCGCGCTGATTTCCGCCATGCGCGTGGCGATGCCTTCCACCTGGCGCACGATGTCTTCCATTGCGCTGCCGGCCTGCTGCACCGCTGCGTGGCCGTCGCGCAGGTCGGACACGGTGCGTTCGATCAGCGCCTTGATTTCGCCCGCCGCGGTGGCGCTGCGCTGCGCGAGGCT
>NZ_AMPR02000474.1:0-15634 GCF_000307735.3 Cupriavidus sp. HPC(L)
CGGCGCGACGGCGACCCGCGGCGCGTGCTGCTGCGCTGCCGTATCCGCCCGGTACGTGTGGGAGACGCACGGCGCATGCATGAGGCCGTGGCGATCTGTGGCCCAGGTGTACGCGACAGGCTCGCCGCGGGCGACTGGCAAGGCGCGTTGCTGGCGCTGCTGATCCGGTTGTTCCGGCTGCCGATGCGTGGCCGCGGCGAACTCGCGGGCAGGGCGCAGCTCAAGGTCTATCCGATGCCACGCGACGGGCGCGCGGCGGTCGTCGTGCGGGTGGGCGGGGAAGGGACGCGGCGGCACGGATACCGTGCGGCCATCCACGGCGTCGAAGCGGTCAGGCAGGAACTGCAGAATCCTCGGCGTCTGCTTCCGGTGCTTGCTCCGGAGCCGGCATGCCGCGACGACGACGGCGTGCGCTGCTATTGAGCGTCGAGCCGTCGCGCGCGCCGTGCCATCCGGTGCGCGCGGTTTGCCGCAGCGCACCCACGGCCGTGCGGAAGGCGGCCTTAGCCAAATGCAAATGGCGAGCGGGCCGGCGCCCCCACACACTGCGGTGATGGCATCGGCGGAAGCGCCAGGGCTTCTCTCCATATGTAAACGGACCCAGCCCATGCGGACCGAACGTGCGCGAACAACAAAGTGCGCCGGCCGAGCCAGACCGTTCACCTCAGGAGGAGACGCATGGCAACGAAGCAAACACGATGGCGGCCCGCCGGCACGCTGGCGACCGTGCTGGGCGCGCTGGTCCCAGTGACGGCGGTGGCGGTGGCCTCGCTGGCGCTCAGCGAAGGCGCCGCCGCGGCCGAGCCCTATCCGTCGCGCCCGATCAAGCTGATCGTCGGCTATACGCCCGGCGGACCGGTCGACACCGCGGCGCGCATCTATGCGGACTACTTGGGACGCGTGCTGAAGCAGCCGGTGGTGGTCGACAACCGTGCCGGCGCCAGCGGTGCGATCGCCGCCGAGATCACGGCCAAGGCGCCGCCGGACGGCTACACGCTGTACTTCGTCGCCAGCCCGACCATGACGATGACGCCGCTGATCCAGAAGGCGGTCAACTTCAATCCGACCCGGGACTTCAGCCATATCGGGCTGATCACCGACTACACCAACGTGCTGCTGATCAACAAGGACTTCCCTGCCCGCAACGTCGGCGAGCTGGTGGAGTACGCCCGCAAGCACCCACAAGGCGTGGCGTTCGGCTCGGCCGGCGTCGGCGCGTCCAACCATCTGTCGGCCGAACTGCTGGCGCAGATGAGCGGCGTCAAGATGCTGCACGTGCCGTACAAGGGCAATTCGCCGGCGATGACCGACGTGATCAGCGGCAAGATCGCCTTCATGTTCGATATCACGGGCACCGCGATCGGCCATATCCAGGGCGGCAAGGTGCGGCCGCTGGCGGTCACGTCAAAGGAGCGCAACGCCGCGCTGCCGAACGTGCCGACCATGGTCGAGTCGGGGCTGAAGGACTATGCGGTGACCGGCTGGTACGCGCTGATCGGCCCGCCGAAGCTGCCAGCCGAGGTGGTCGACACGCTGGTCAAGGCGCAGCAGACCGTCGGCGACGATGCGGCCTTCCGCCAGCGGATGACGCAGGGCGGCTACGACCTGAACATCACCGGGCCGAAGCCGCTGGCGGAGCGGATCGAGCGGGAGCTGCGGCTGTGGAGCGGGGTGGTCAAGACGGCGAAGATCGAGGTGGAGTGATCGCCCGTTGACGTGCAGGAGAACCGTTGCGTCGTTCCCGCGCGGGCGGGAACCCGGCGTCTTCCGAAGTCCCGACGTCCCGAAAGACGCTGGGTCCCCGCTTTCGCGGGGACGACAGGGTAGGCGCGGTGGAGCGCGCCTATTCCTCCACCACCGCCCATCCTTCCATCGCCTGCCCGCCCGCATCGTCGCCGGTCCACAGCAGCACACGTCCGGGCTGCTGTTCGTCCCGGCGGCCGCCGACCGTGACGAGGTCGTGGTCGAACAGCGGCGCCATGCCGCGGAAGCCGAAGCGCCTGACGTTCGCCCGCGGCAGTTCCCGCGCCAGCAGGTCCATCATCAGCACCGCCTGCAGCGGGCCGTGGACGACCAGGCCGGGATAACCCTCGACGTCGCGCACATAGTCGTGGTCGTAGTGGATCCGGTGGCCGTTGAAGGTCAGCGCCGAGAAGCGGAACAGCATCACCGGATCGGCATGCAGCTGGCGCTGCCATTGCGGCTGGTGCGGCAGCCGCGGGCGCGGCGGCTGGGCCTGGCCCGGCTCCGGCATCGCGCGATAGACGATGTCGTGGCGTTCGCTGAGCGCCGTCTTGCCGTCGACGGTCAGTACATGGCGGACCGACACGAACCACAGCTCGCCGCTGCGGCCGGTCTTCTGCTGGACTTCCTCGATCGTCGAGGTACGCGTCACGGTGTCGCCGACGCGCAGCGGACGCTGGAAGTCCAGCTCGCTGCCGGCCCACATCCGCCGCGGCAGCGGCACCGGCGGCAGGAAGCCGCCCAGCACCGCGTGGCCGTCGCGGCCGAGCTTGCGCTGCGGCGCGCGCGGCAGGAAATAGAGCCAGTGCCACAGCGGCGGCAGCGGTCCGCGCGCGATCGCGTCGCCGTCCAGGTCCAGCGTGGCGGCGAGTCCGAGCACGGGCTGCAGCGCCAGCGTTTCGGTGCGGCTTTCGCTGCGGCCGATCCACTGGCGCAGCGCTTCGAGGCTGGTATCGCCTTCGGTGTCCGTGCTGGTATTGGTTCTCGTTCTGGTTTTGGTGTTGGTATCGGCGTGGGCCGGATCGGCCGTCAATTGGTGGTCCACGGGAATCCTCTCAGGGTGGTGGGAACGGCAGGGACGGCCGTCTTCGCGCCGTCTCTGCGAGCGTAGGAGTTCAGGCCGCGGCCGGCAACCAGTCCGCCACGCTGTCCGTGTGTTCGAGCGCCCAGACGCGCGCGATGATCGTGCGCATCTCCGCCTCGCTGGCGCCCTGGCGGAAGGCCGCCAGTTGCAGCGCCTTGGCTTCGAGCTCGGGCCGGCTCAGCGTGTTGTCCGGATCGCCCTTGGGCACGTCCACGCGTGCTTCGAGCGCGCGGCCGTCGGTGGTCGTCACGGTGACGCGGCCGATCCACTGGCGCGGATAGGCGGCGTTGATCTCGGCGTCGAGCGCCATCGCCACCTTGTCGCGGAAGGCCCCGACGCGCGCATCGCGCAGCGCGTGCTGCTCGAACTCGCCCAGGCCGGCGTGGCCATGCCAGGCGACCAGCCCGAGCACCGTGCCCATCGAGAACTTGGCCTGATGAATCGTGACCGGATGGACCACGGGACCGAGCACATCGATCGCGCCCTGATGCACGTGCGCGGTCACGCTGGCGATCTGCTCGGGCTCGACGCGCTCCCGCTGCATCAGCGCTTTCAGCGCGTCGGCGGCCGGGTGGGTGTGCCGGCACGAGGCGAAGAACTTGAACGAGGTCTCGGCGGTGGCCCAGCGTGTGCCCAGGCCATCGGTCAGCCGCGCCGGATCGGCGTCGCTGGACATGCCGGCCGCCATGCCCTGCGCCCCCTCCAGGATGCGGCGCGCGCCGGTGAAGCCGGCCCGCGCCAGATGCGCCGACATCAGGCCGTCGGCGGCCGCCTTGGCGGTATGCAGCTGCTTGGAATCGGCGGCGTCGCGCAGGAATTCCCACAGGCCCGCGGCCTGGGTGCCGGCCGAGCCCAGCGCCTGGTTGATGCCCTCGGCATCGAGCCCGTACAGCTTGGCGACCGCGGCCGCGGCGGCCAGCGTGCCGACCGTGCCGGTGGTATGGAACACGCGATAGTGCGAGCGGCCCATGAATTCGCCGATGCGGATGCCGGCCTCGTAGCCGGCGATCGCCGCGGTCAGCAGCTGCGCCCCGCTGCTGCCCTCGGCCTGGGCCGCGGCCAGCACCGCGGGAAACACCACCGCGGCCGGATGCAGCACCGAGCCGTTGTGCACGTCGTCCTGCTCGACCACATGCGAGGCGGCGGCGTTGACCAGCGCGGCGAACCACGGCGAGGTGCGGCGGCGATCGACCAGTACCTCGGATGGGCCCTGCTGCGGGCCCATCGCCACGGCGAATTCCTGCAGGCGGCGGACCGCCGGGGCGTCCTTGCCGGCGAGGGCCGAGGCGATCCAGTCGAGGAACAGGTCCTTGGTGCGTTCGACCACGGACGGCGGCACGTCGGACAGCGTGAAGCGGGAAAGGAACTCGCAGAGTTCGCGCGTGGGATAGGAGCTTGTGGAGCTGGGCATCGGCTTGGCGTGGATCGGGTTGGCGCGGCAGGGAGCGGCAGGAACGGCGGAACGACCGTCAGAAAGCTGCGGGCCTAGAAGGACCGCGGCAGGCCCAGCACGTGCTCGGCCACATAGGACAGGATCAGATTGGTAGAGATGGGTGCGACCTGGTACAGACGCGTCTCGCGGAACTTGCGCTCGATGTCGTATTCGGCGGCGAAGCCGAAGCCACCGTGGGTCTGCAGGCAGACGTTGGCCGCTTCCCACGAGGCGTCGGCGGCCAGCAGCTTGGCCATGTTGGCCTCCTTGCCGCAGGGCTGGCCGGCGTCGAACAGCTCCGCGGCCCGGTAGCGCATCAGGCTGGCGGCCTCGACGTTGACGTAGGAGCGCGCGATCGGGAACTGGATGCCCTGGTTCTGGCCGATCGGGCGATCGAACACGACGCGTTCGCGCGCATAGTGGCTGGCGCGCTCGACGAACCAGTAGCCGTCGCCGATACATTCGGCCGCGATCAGGATCCGCTCGGCGTTCAGCCCGTCGAGGATGTACTTCAGGCCCTTGCCTTCCTCGCCGATCAGGTTCTCGACCGGGATCTCCAGGTTGTCGAAGAACAGCTCGTTGGTCTCGTGATTGACCATGTTGCGGATCGGCTGGACCGTCAGGCCGTTGCCGATCGCCTCGCGCAGGTCGACCACGAATACCGACAACCCTTCCGACTTGCGCTTGACCTGGTCCAGCGGCGTGGTGCGCGCCAGCAGCAGCATCAGGTCCGAATGCTGCACGCGCGAGATCCAGACCTTCTGGCCATTGACGACGTAGCGGTCGCCCTGGCGCACCGCGGTGGTCTTCAGCTTGGTGGTGTCGGTGCCGGTGGTCGGCTCGGTCACCGCCATCGACTGCATGCGCAGCTCGCCCGCGGCGATGCCGGGCAGCCAGCGCTCTTTCTGCGCCTCGGAGCCGTGCCGCAGCAGGCAGCCCATCACGTACATCTGGCCGTGGCAGGCGCCGGAATTGCCGCCGCTGCGATTGATCTCTTCCATGATCACGGAGGCGGCCGTCAGCGGCAGGCCCGAACCGCCATAGGTCTCCGGAATCAGCGCCGACAGCCAGCCGGCCTGCGTCAGCGCCTGGACGAACTCTTCGGGAAAGGCGTCCTGCTGCTCGACGCGCTGCCAATAGGCGGAATCGAAGCCGGCGCACAGATCGCGCACCGCTTCGCGGATTTCGGGGTAATGCGCATCGCGCGCCTGGTCGATCGTCATCGGGGGACCCTTCGCGGGGAATCACGGGAATGCGGCCATTATTCCCGAGCCCGCCGCGCACCGACATTCGCATTTGCCAAAGAGCGGCTTAGGGCGCGCCTTACCTCGGCTCCCCGGCGGCACCGTGGCGGCGGCGACGGCTCAGACGGGCTCGCGCGCCGCGTCGATCAGGTAGTGGACCAGCGTCTCGGCGAACTGCGGCAGTTCCCGGCCGGGCCGGCGCACCAGGCGCAGCTCGCGCCGTGCCCAGTCGTCCTCCAGCGTGATGAAGCGCAGCACCTTGCGGCTGGCGTAGCGGCGCGCGCAGCTGTTGGGCACGATCGCGATGCCGGCGCCCGCCTCGACCATGCGGCAGACCGCGTCGAAGCTGCCGACCTGGATGCGCAGGCTGATGCGCTTGCCCATGCCGCTGGCGATGCGGTCGAGGAAGGACTGGATCGCGCTGAACTGGTTCAGGCCGACGAAGCGGCAGGTGTCGAGCAGATCGGCGAAATGCAGCCGCTTGAACTGCGGCAGCGGGTGGTTGACCGGCGCGATCACGATCAGCTCGTCGCTGCACAGCTGCATCACGTCGAGATCCTCGGTGGCGACCTCGCCGGCGACGATGCCAAGGTCCGCCGCGCCGGCGCCGATCGCCGAGACGATCTCCTGCGACAGGTGCTCCTCCAGTTCGATGTCGACGTCCGGGTTCTCCGACAGGAAGCGCGACAGCGCGCTGGCGAGGAACGAGTTGGTCGCGGTGGTGTTGGCCAGCAGCCGGACCTTGCCCTTGACGCCCTTGGCGTAGGGGCGCAGATCGGCATGCAGGCATTCGAGCTCGCGAAAGACCTCGCGCGCATGGCGCAGCAGCGCGTCGCCCGCCGGCGTCAGGCGCACGCCCTTGACCTGGCGGATCAGCAGCTGTGTCTGGAACGCTTCCTCCAGCTGCTTGATCCGGGTGCTCGCCGCCGGCAGCGACAGGAAGCTGCGTTCGGCCGCCCGCGTCAGGTTATGGGTTTCCCCTACGTTCAGAAACAGGCGCAGGTCGGTCAGGTCGTAATGCATCGTGTCGTGATGGGTTTGGCGGGATCGAACGAAGGGTTTCGGCCGGTGGAAGGCGTCTTTTGGGATTGGCGAATTCCCCTTTCGCTGCCGGCAATTTATCGTATATGCCGCTTCAATAGAACCTCGTAGGTGGGACAGGAGACCGATGATGACGGCGAAGGTGGAAGGATCGGCGGCAGCCAGGACGGTAGGCACGATGGCTGGCAAGGTCGCGGTGGTGACCGGCGCAGCGCGTGGTCCAGGAGATCCGGGCCGCCGGCGGGGAGGCGGTGGCCAACACCGACAGCGTGTCGAGCTGGCAGGGCGCCAACGCGATCGTCCAGTGCGCGCTGGACCGGTTCGGCCGCATCGACGCCGTGATCAACAACGCCGGCAATCTGCGCGACCGCATGTTCTTCAAGATGAACGAGGAGGAATGGCGCGCGGTGATCGACGTGCATCTGCACGGTACCTTCTTCGTCAGCCGCGCGGCCGCCCCTTACTTCAAGGACCAGCAGAGCGGGGCCTATGTCCATATGACGTCGACCTCCGGCCTGATCGGCAACTTCGGCCAGGCCAACTACGCGGCGGCCAAGCTCGGCATCGCCGCGCTGTCCAAATCGATCGCGCTGGACATGGCCCGCTTCAACGTGCGCTCGAATTGCATCGCACCGTTCGCCTGGAGCCGGATGACCAGCTCGATTCCGTCGGAGACGCCCGAGGAGCAGGCGCGCGTGGCCAAGCTGCAGAAGATGGAAGCCGGCAAGGTCGCGCCGATGGCCGTCTTCCTCGCCAGCGAGGCGGCGCGCGAGGTCAATGCGCAGATCTTCGCGGTGCGCGCCAACGAGATCATGCTGATGAGCCAGCCGCGGCCGGTGCGATCGGTGCACGCCAGCGAAGGGTGGACGCCGGAGTCGATCGCCGAGATCGCGATCCCCGCAATGCGCAACAGCTTCCATCCGCTGGAGCGCTCGCCCGACGTCATCAACTGGGATCCGATCTGAATTTCGCCACTGCCGGTGCCGCCGCGCTGGCAGCACTGGCAGCACTGGCAGCACGGCCCGCCGGGTGCTGACGCCCGGCGCTTTCACTGTCCCTCTGTCCCGCTCTTCTCCCTCCGGCGTTCGGCCTCTTCCTCGATTCTGTTCGATCGATTGTCGCCGACGCGCAAGTCGCCGCGCATTGCGGTTTCCCCTGATCGTCGCCGACCGCCGTCGACGATCGCCATCGACGACCGCCGTTCGTCCCCCGATCCTTCGCCGACCATTCGACTCGCGTGCCCTATGTGGCCCGCAACTTGCTGGTGTACTGGCAACGGTGGCCGACGGATGCCGCCGCGCGGGCAACCGCGACGGGGAGACAGCGATGCGATCGACGCGGTCGAATGCAAGCTGGAACCTGTAGCGGTTTCGGCATTCCAATGGGCACGCACCCGCACGGTGCGCGCCACGATTCCAAAGGGGAGACGCGATTGCCTCGACGGTGCATGGAGACAACCGGCGAACGATGCTTCGCCACACCCGGGCCGACAGCAGGCCCACGCCCGGGCCGATGGGTTAACCCTGCTTTTCCGCAGCGCGATGCGCGATGTCGCGGCGCTGCGTTTTCATCCCGTTTCGATCCCCGCTTCAATGCCGGTCTCGCGCACCGCGAACACGACCACAGCGTGTCGTGCGACGTTGCGCGCGAGGCATTGGCAGCAGCAACGATGCAGGATGTGCCAACGTACGACCCCACCCGTTCCAAGGTTTTGCAGTCCCGGTATGTCGACGATGCTCGTCGGAAGCAATCGTTACAAACGGGTCAGTGCAGCACCAAAGGGAAAGGTGTAAGGTGTGTCCCAGAACATGGTCGCACCGCCCAGTGCGAACCGGTCAGCGTGCCGCTCAGTCGCACGCAGCCAGGACGCAGTTTTCACGAGCAGGACGGCGCCGTTGCGAGTGCGCAATGCGCGTCAACAAGCTCTTCCCCCTGGGCGTTATTTGACTATGATGAAGTAAAGACTTCGCAACATGGTCAGTCTTCCGCCAAGCCGGGGTGGCGGTATTCAAAGGCTGATACGTGGAATGAGGCAGGGTACCTACCTGCAGACGGACTGCGTTCGCCTCGGACGAGACTCTGACGGGAGTGAGGTATGGACATTTTCGGCCACTACGCCACGCGCTTCGAAGCTCGCAAGGAAGAGGAATACAGCATCCAGGAGTACCTGGAGATCTGTAAGAAAGACCCTACTGCCTATGCGACCGCGGCCGAGCGCATGCTCGCCGCGATCGGGCAGCCAGAGCTGGTAGACACGCACCACGACCCGCGACTGTCGCGCCTGTTCTTCAACAAGGTCATCAAGATCTATCCGGCGTTCCGCGAGTTCTACGGCATGGAGGACACGATCGAGCAGATCGTCTCGTTCTTCAAGCATGCCGCGCAGGGTCTCGAGGAACGCAAGCAGATCCTCTACCTGCTCGGGCCTCCTGGCGGCGGCAAGTCCTCGCTCGCCGAGAAGCTCAAGTCGTTGATGGAACAGATCCCCATCTACGCGCTGAAGGGCTCGCCCATCCATGAATCGCCGCTCGGACTGTTCTCGCCCGAGGAAGACGGCAAGATTCTGGAGGAGGATTATGGCATCCCGGTCCGCTATCTGAACACGATCGCCTCGCCATGGGCGGTCAAGCGCCTGCACGAGTTCAACGGCGACATCACGCGCTTCCGCGTGGTCAAGCTGCGGCCCTCGGTGCTGTCGCAGATCGCGATCGCGAAGACCGAGCCGGGCGACGAGAACAACCAGGACATCTCCTCGCTGGTCGGCAAGGTCGATATCCGCAAGCTCGAAGACTATCCGCAGGACGATCCGGACGCGTACTCGTACTCCGGCGGCCTGTGCCTGGCCAACCGCGGCCTGCTCGAGTTCGTCGAGATGTTCAAGGCGCCGATCAAGGTCCTGCACCCGCTGCTGACCGCGACGCAGGAAGGCAACTACAAGGGCACCGAAGGCTTCGGCGCGATTCCGTTCGACGGCGTGATCCTGGCCCACTCCAACGAGGCCGAATGGCAATCGTTCAAGGCGGACAAGAACAACGAGGCCTTCCTCGACCGGATCTACATCGTCAAGGTGCCGTACTGCCTGCGCGTGTCCGACGAGGTCAAGATCTACGACAAGCTGCTGCGCAGCAGCTCGCTGTCGGCCGCGCCATGCGCGCCGAACACGTTGAAGATGATGGCGCAGTTCGCGGTGCTGACGCGGATCAAGGAACCGGAGAACTCGAACATCTTCTCGAAGATGCGGGTCTACGACGGCGAAAGCCTGAAGGACGTCGACCCGAAGGCGAAGTCTTACCAGGAGTACCGCGACTATGCCGGCATCGACGAGGGCATGAGCGGGCTGTCGACGCGCTTCGCGTTCAAGGTGCTGTCCAAGGTCTTCAACTTCGACAACACCGAGGTCGCGGCCAATCCGGTGCACCTGCTGTACGTGCTCGAGCAGCAGATCGAGCGCGAACAGTTCCCGCCGGAGCAGGAAGCGAAGCTGCTGTCGTACATCAAGGAATACCTGACGACGCCGTTCGTCGAGTTCATCGGCAAGGAGATCCAGACCGCCTATCTGGAGTCGTATTCCGAGTATGGCCAGAACATCTTCGATCGCTACGTGGTGTTCGCCGACCTGTGGATCCAGGACCAGGAGTACCGCGATCCCAACACCGGCGAGATCCTCGATCGCAACGCGCTGAACGACGAGCTGGAGAAGGTGGAAAAGCCCGCGGGTATCTCGAACCCGAAGGACTTCCGCAACGAGATCGTCAACTTCGTGCTGCGGGCGCGGGCCAACAACGGCGGCAAGAACCCGAACTGGACCAGCTACGAGAAGCTGCGCATGGTGATCGAGAAGCGGATGTTCTCCACCACGGAGGACCTGCTGCCGGTCATTTCCTTCAACGCCAAGTCCTCGCGCGAGGACCAGGAGAAACACGAGAACTTCGTCAACCGCATGGTCGAGAAGGGCTATACGCCCAAGCAGGTCCGGCTGCTGGTGGAGTGGTACTTGCGCGTTCGAAAATCATCGTAACGGCGCCTGCACGGGGCCTCTGAACGAGGGCAACCAATATGGCCACGGTCATCGATCGGCGGGAGAATGGCGGCAACAAGAGTGCGGTCAACAAGCAGCGTTTCATCAAGCGTTACCGCGAGCAGATTCGGCAAGCCGTAGCGAAGGCGGTGTCCGGCCGGAAGATCATGGACATCGAGCAGAGCGGGCAGGTGTCCATTCCGGTCAAGGACATCTCCGAGCCGATCTTCCACCATGGCCAGGGTGGCAAGCGCGAGTGGATCCACCCCGGCAACAAGAAGTTCGTCCGCGGAGACAGTTTCGACCGCCAGCAGCAAGGAGCGGGCGGAACCGGCTCGCGGGCGAGCGACTCGGGCGAGGGCGAGGACGATTTCGTCTTCACGCTCTCGCGCGAGGACTTCCTGAATTTCTTCTTCGAGGACATGGCGCTGCCGGACATGGCCAAGCGCCACCTGGCGAAGATCGCCGAGGTGCGCAAGGTGCGCGCCGGCTTTTCGATCGACGGCACGCCCTCGAACCTGTCGGTGCTGCGCACGATGCGCAGCTCGCTCGGCCGGCGCATCGCGCTGTCCGGGCCTTACCAGCGGCGCCTGCAGGCGCTCGAGCAGCAGTACAGCGAGGTGCTCGAGGAAGAGGGCCCCTATACGGCCCGCGCGCAGGAGATGATGAAGGAGATGCGCCATCTGCGCGCCTGCATCGACCGCGTGCCCTTCATCGAGAAGCTCGACCTGCGCTACAACAACCGCGTGCTGAAGAAGCGTCCGCAGGCGCAGGCGGTGATGTTCTGCCTGATGGACGTGTCGGGGTCGATGGACGAGAGCCGCAAGGACCTGGCCAAGCGCTTCTTCATGCTGCTGTACCTGTTCCTGAAGCGGAACTACGAACGCATCGACGTCGTCTTCATTCGCCACCATACGGTCGCCAAGGAAGTCGACGAGGAAGATTTCTTCCATTCGCGCGAATCGGGCGGCACGGTGGTGTCGAGCGCGCTGAAGCTGATGGTCGACGTGATCCACAACCGCTACCCGGCCAGCCAGTGGAACATCTACTGCGCGCAGGCGTCGGATGGCGACAACTGGGCCGGCGACTCGGAGCTGTGCGGCCGGCTGCTGCGCGAATCGATCCTGCCGCTGGTGCAGTACTACGCCTATGTCGAGGTCGCGTCCGAGGAGCCGCAGAACCTGTGGGAAGAGTACATGACGGTCAAGAGCGCGCACGAGAACTTCGCGATGCAGCGGATCATCGGCGCGGACGAGATCTATCCTGTGCTGCACGACCTGTTTCAGAAGAAGGCGGCCTGACCGGACACCGGGCGCCGATGCGTTGACACCCTGGCGTACCGGTGCCCGGCATGGGGTCCATGCAAGGGCACCGCACCGGACAGGCCTTGGCTAACCGGCGGAGCCGCGATGGCGATCCGCTGACATGGGGGTGGGACATGGCATACCTCTCTACCGGTTCGGAGTGGACCTTCGAACTGATCCAGCGGTACGACCGGGAAATCGCGCGCATCGCGGCCGATTTCGGCCTCGATACCTATCCCAACCAGATCGAGATCATCACCGCCGAGCAGATGCTCGACGCCTATGCGTCCGCGGGCCTGCCGGTCGGCTACAGCCATTGGTCGTACGGCAAGCATTTCCTGGCTTCCGAGCGCAGCTACCAGCGCGGCCACATGGGCCTGGCATACGAGATCGTGATCAACTCGAACCCCTGCATCGCCTATCTGATGGAGGAGAACACGATGCCGATGCAGGCGCTGACGATCGCGCATGCCTGCTATGGCCACAACTCCTTCTTCAAGGGCAACTACCTGTTCCGCACCTGGACCAACGCGGACGCCATCGTCGACTACCTGCTGTTCGCGAAGAACTACGTGGCCGAATGCGAGCAGCGTTACGGCGAGCAGGAGGTCGAACTGCTGCTCGACTCCTGCCATGCGCTGCAGAACTACGGCGTGGACCGCTACAAGCGGCCGAAGAAGCTGTCGATCACCGAGGAGCAGGCGCGCCAGGCCGAGCGCGAGAACTATCTGCAGATGCAGGTCAACGATCTGTGGCGCACCCTGCCGAAGCACCGTTCGCACGCGCTGGTGACCGAGGACGAACCGCCGGAGACCGAGGCCACCTTCCCGCCGGAGCCGCAGGAGAACCTGCTGTACTTCATCGAGAAGAACGCCCCGAAGCTGCAGCCCTGGCAGCGCGAGATCGTCCGCATCGTGCGCAAGATCGCGCAGTACTTCTACCCGCAGCGGCAGACCAAGGTCATGAACGAGGGCTGGGCCACGTTCTGGCACTACACGATCCTGCACGAGCTGTACGAGCAGGGGCTGGTCAACGATGCCTTCATGATGGAACTGCTGCAGGCGCATACCAACGTCATTTACCAGCCGCCGTACCACAGCCCTTACTACAGCGGCCTCAATCCCTACACGCTCGGCTTCCTGATGTTCCAGGACCTGCGCCGCATGTGCGAGCACCCGGACGACGAGGATTACCGCTGGGCGCCGGAAATCGCCGGCAGCGACTGGCGCAAGACGCTGGACTTCGCGATGCGCAACTTCAAGGACGAGAGCTTCCTGCTGCAGTTCCTGTCGCCGCGCGTGATCCGCGAGCTCAAGCTGTTCTCGGTGCTGGACGACGACCGCGAAAGCAAGCTGCGCGTGACCGCGATCCACGACGACGAGGGCTATCGGCGCATCCGGCAGCTGCTGGCCAGCCAGTATGACCTGTCCAATATCGAGCCGAACATCCAGGTCACCAACGTCGACGTCGGCGGCGACCGCTCGCTGACGCTGCGCCATCTGCAGAGCGATCGCCGGCCGCTGGCGCAGAACTTCGAGGAGGTGGTGCGCCATGTCACCCGGCTATGGGGCTTCACCGTGCGGCTCGAGGTGGTCTACGAGGACGGGCGGCACGAGATCAAGTACGAATGCCGGCCCGAGCGCAAGCACCATCGCAAGGCGGCCTGAGCGGACGATAACGATACGATGATTCGGGTCCGATCCCGCCAGCGGGACGGGGCCCGGGGTAGCCCGGCAAGCAAGGCAAGGGCGGAGATTTCAGCGCTGAAATCTCCGCCCTTTTCTTTTGGCGAAGCGGCACGCCGATGCCGTGGACGCTATGCTGCCCCTGCGCCGCCCTCGATCAGCGGCTTGACCTCGGCCGCGCCGCCGCCATCGAGCTGCAGCGTCATGTAAGGGGACGCCATGCGGATGCCGGCCGCGTCGAACTTCTGCTTCAGCGTCGCGTTGAACGCCCGCGTGATTTCGAACTGCGCCAGCGGCAACGTCTTGAACTGGGCCAGCACGACCGGGCCCGACGGATCGAAGCGGTCCAGCCCGAGGATGTCGAGCCCCGACAGCAGCCGATGCGTGAAGCGGATGTCCTGCGCGATCTCGTCGCCGGCCTCGCGGATCAGCGCCATGGCGCGGTCCAGATCGCTGTCGTAGCGCAGGCCGATATTGAACACCGCGAAGGCATGGCCGCGCGACAGGTTCTTGATCGCCTTGATCTGGCTGTACGGCAGCACATGCAGCGCCCCCTTGCCGTCGCGCAGCTTGATCGTGCGGATGGTCATCCCTTCGACGGTGCCGCTGTGGTCGGGCAGCTCGACCACGTCGCCGATCGCGATCGAGTCCTCGACCACGATGAACAGCCCCGTGATCAGGTCCTGCACCAGCGTCTGCGCGCCGAAGCCGATGGCCAGGCCGACCACGCCGGCGCCGGCGATCAGCGGCGTCACGTTGACGCCGAGATTGGCCAGCACCGCGATCAGCGCCATCACCAGCAGCGCAACGAATACCGCGTTGCGCAGCAGCGGCAGGATCGTGCGAGCCCGCATGCTGGGCGGCTGCCCGCGCCCATGTCCGGGCGACAGCGCCTGCGTGATCGCGGTGTCGATGACCAGCCAGAACAGCCACGACAGCAGCACCGCCGCCAGCGCGCCGAATACCGCGTCGGCGAAACGGCGGCCCAGCGCGGTCGAATGCATCAGATGCAGCAGCGAATTGCCCCAGACGCGGCTCGTCAGCTCCAGAAAGCCGAGCCAGATCGCCAGCCGCAGCAGCGCCACCGCGAAGCGGCCGAAGCGCGCCAGATAGGCCGAGCGCCGCTGCCAGCGTTGCCGCGGACCGTGCTGGGTCGCCTGCGGCGAGCGTCCGGTCACCACCGTCAGCGCCAGCGCGGCGACCAGCAGCGCCACCGTCAGGATGGTCCGGCCCAGATAGTCGTCCGCGTGGCCAGCGGCGAGCAGCGTGCCGACCACCGACGCGCATACCACCGCCAGCACCGGCAGATGCCAGGTGCCGCCGGCCAGCCGCAACACATCGGTGATGGCCGGATGGGCCTGGCGAAAGGCGAGCGGGCGGTTGGCGATCAGATGGCCGATCTGCCGGCGAAAACGCAGGCAGAACCAGGCCATCAGCAGCGCCGCGGCGATGTTGGACAGATTGGCGGTCACCGCGGACAGGTTGATGCCGAGCGCTGCGACCACGCGCGCATTGGTCGCGGCATCGCCAAGCGCCGCCAGCGCGCCGATCGCGAACAACACCGTGCGCGAGTGCTGGTGCAGGTCGTGGACCGCGCGGCGCCGGTGCGCGGTATTGAAGACCGCGAACAGCGTCTGCGATACCGCCGACAGCACCGCGCCGGCGACCAGCGCATAGGCCAGCGTCAGCGCCGCGACGCCGGCCGGCACCAGATGCAGCGCCAGCGCGCGCACGATCCAGATCGCCATGCCGAACGCGATTGCCCACGGGCCGACCCGTCGCAGCATGAAGATACCGACGTCGGTCCACGACGGCACCGTCGGTAGCTGGACCCGATCGACCGGCCGCATCAGCCGTCCGCGCACGCGCCGCGCCAGTTCGTGCAGCAGCCAGCCGCCGATGGCCCAGCCCGCCAGCACCGCGGCGAACAGCTGCGCCGATCGCATGACGCTGCCCCTCCCGCGGTCGGTCAGCGCCTGCTGCCATTCCTCGCCCGCGAAGCGCAGGCGCCAGCTCCAGTAGCGCCACGGCCCCTGATCCTTGCCAAGCCGGTCGTCGACCTGCTCGACCGCTTCGGCCAGCG
>NZ_AMPR02000473.1:0-15660 GCF_000307735.3 Cupriavidus sp. HPC(L)
GGTGGTGGCCATCGCGGCGGGTGCGGCGAGGGTCGGCGCCGCCATGCCGATGAACTCGGCAGTGGTGAAGGTGGCGGCCGGCGTGCCGGGGTTTGGCGCGGTGTCCGCGTCGTCGCCGCCGCCGCAGCCGGCCAGCAGCGCGGCCGAAGCCGAGCCCAGCGGCAGCATCGGGGAGGTGGCGAGGAATTTGAGAATGGTGCGGCGAGATGGATTCGGTGTTGGCTTCATGTTGTTGAAAGCAATCTGAAAGTTCGACGCTGCAAACGACGATGCCCGGCGGGGGCCGGGCATCGAGGGGGGACCGCTCTGGGGAGCGCAGACAGGATGGTAGGCAGCGTCGATGACAGTTTTTTGACAGCGGCGGCGGATGCGATTCGGCCTTGCAGCGGGCACACCCCGCGCAAATCGCTCAGCGCGCGTTGACGTCGCGTTCGATCGCGCGTGCCGTGACCAGCAACTGCGGCAGCAATTGCCGCAGCGTTTCCTCGACCGTCCAGCGCGATGTCGACACTGCGATGTTCACGGCGCCGATCGGCTCGCGCTGCCGGTTCAGGATCGCCTTGGCGATCGAGATATCGCCGATGAAGGACTCCTGATCGTTCAGCGCATAGCCACGCTTGCGTGCCGTCTGCAGCGCGGTGCGCAGGTCGGACAGCTCGGTGCGTGTGTGCGCCGTCATCGCGCGCCGCGGCACGCGAGCGAGCAGGCGCATCGCATCGTCGATGTCCATTTCGGCAAGGATCGCGCGCCCCGCGGCGGAGCAGTGGATCGGCAGACGCGAGCCGACATGCAGGTCGACGCTGACGGCACGGAAGCCCGGAAAGCGCACCACATAGACGATCTCGTCGCCTTCCATCTCCATCAGGTTGACGGTCTCGGCGGTGCGGCGATTCAGGTCTTCGAGATGGGGCAGGGCGCGGTCGCGCAGCGAATCGCTGGACAGCATCGCGTGGCTCAAATGAAGCACCTTGCCCGACAGCGTGAATGCGCGGGTCTTCGGGTCCTGCCGCAGATAGCCGAGCGCGGTCAGCGTATGGGTGATGCGCTGCAGCGCGCTGCGGCTCAGCGAGGCATGCTCGCAGAGCTCGGTCAGGCCGACCGGGCGGCCGATGTCGGCCAGGCGCTCGAGCACTTCGAAGGCCTTGCCGATCGACGCGATAAAGAGCGGATTGGCGGAGCGGCTGTCGTCGCCGCGCTCATCGCCTCGCTCATTGCTGCGCTGATCGCGATGCCTGCCACTGCCGTTCGCCCCCACGCTCCGGGCCTTCGATCCCCGTACTGCCTTCGCCGTCCCCAATTTCCCGATTCTCCCGCCCTGATTCGCCACAGGTATCGCATACCGATATCCGCTATTGCGCCCGCGATAGTGAGCCACTTACATTCGAAGCCGTCAAGACATCCACTCATCCACCGATTTCCATGGAACATCAGAACGCGCCGATCCCACCGTCCCGCCCGCCACGCGTTGCCGTGGTGGGAGCCGGCATCGTCGGGTCGGCGATCGCATACGAGCTGCAGAAGCGCGGGGCCGACGTCACGCTGATCGATCGGGACGAGCCGGGGCAAGCCTGCAGCTACGGCAATTCCGGGGCCATCAGCCCGGGGTCGGTCGCGCCGCTGGCGATGCCTGGCGTGCTGGCCTCGTTGCCGACCATGCTGCTGGACGAACGCAGTCCGCTGTATCTGCCGCTGTCCTATCTGCCGCGCGCCTTGCCCTGGCTGCTGCGCTTCATTGCGTCGGCCTCGCCGCACCGCGTCGAGCAGGCGGCCGAGCGGCTGCATGCCATCCACGTCAATGCGGTGCAGCGGCATCGGCAGCTGACGCAGGAGATCGGCGCGCCCGAGCTGCTGATGCAGCGCGGCCATCTGCATCTGTATCCCGATGCCGGGGCGCTGGAGAAGGACGCCACCTCCTGGCGCATGCGCAAGGAATTCGGCTACGACGTCGAGACGCTGGGTCGCGCCGGCATCGAGGCGCTGGAGCCCAATGTCGGCAAGCGTTATCAGATCGGCGTCTTTCTGCAGGATCACGCGACCATCGTCAATCCGGGGCGCTACGTGCAGGCCATCGTGCGGGCGTTCGAGCAACGCGGCGGACAGCGGCGCAGGACCGAGGTTCGCGCGCTGCGGCGCGCGGACTTCGCGGGCCGCCCGCGCTGGTGCGTGGTGGAGGCGGATGGCCGCGAGGACGAATGCTTCGACGAGGTCGTGGTGGCCGCCGGCGCGTGGTCACGCCGGTTGACGGCACCGCTGGGGCTGGATCTTCCGCTGGAGAGCCAGCGTGGCTATCACGTGCAATTCCGCGACGCCGCGCGCACCGTATCGCGTACCGTGGTGCTGGCGGACCGCAAGGTCTTCGTCACGCCGATGGAGGAGGGGCTGCGCGTCGGCGGCACGGTCGAAATCGGCGGGCTGTCGCGTCCGCCCGATATGCGCCGCGCGGCGATGCTCGAGCGGATCGCGCGCGAAACCTTCGATGGCCTCGACGATCCGGCGCCGAGCCGATGGATGGGGCACCGGCCGTGCATGCCGGACTCGGTGCCGATCGTCGGGCCGGCGGATGGCCATCCGGGGCTGTGGCTGGCCGTTGGACACGGGCATCTGGGCGTGACCGATTCGGTCAATACCGCGTATCGGATTGCGGACCGGATGTTGGAAGCGGGAGGCGACGCGGAAAGTCACTGGGTCCCCGCGAGCGCGGGGACGACGGATTCCGCCGTCGACGCATCGTTCCGTCGCCCCCGCGAAGGCGGGGGCCCAGCGGCTTGATTGCCAATCGAATGTTCGGGGCGAAGCGGAAAGTCACTGGGTCCCCGCGTTCGCGGGGACGACGGATTCCGCCGTCGACGCATCGTTCCGTCGCCCCCGCGAAGGCGGGGGCCCAGCGGTTTGATTGCCAATCGAATGTTGGGTGGCGAAGCAGAAAGTCACTGGGTCCCCGCGTGCGCGGGGACGACGGATTCCGCCGTCAACGCATCGTTCCGTCGCCCCCGCGAAGGCGGGGGGCCAGCGGCTTGATTGCCAAGCGAATGTGGGGCCGAAGCGGAAAGTCACTGGGTCCCCGCGTTCGCGGGGACGACGGATTTCGCCGTCGACGCATCGTTCCGTCGCCCCCGCGAAGGCGGGGGCCCAGCGGTTTGATTGCCAAGCGAATGTTGGGGCCGAAGCGGAAAGTCACTGGGTCCCCGCGTTCGCGGGGACGACGGATTCCGCCGTCGACGCATCGTTCCGTCGCCCCCGCGAAGGCGGGGGCCCAGCGGTTTGATTGCCAAGCGAATGTTGGGGCCGAAGCGGAAAGTCACTGGGTCCCCGCGTTCGCGGGGACGAGGGATTTCGCCGTCGACGCATCGTTCCGTCGCCCCCGCGAAGGCGGGGGCCCAGCGGCTTGATTGCCAATCGGTTGGGGGCCGAAGCGGGAAGTCACTGGGTCCCCGCGTGCGCGGGGACGACGGAGGCGACGGCTGTCGCCCGTGGCGCGGGCGACGGGCCGGCGATCTGAAGGCTCAACCCCAGCGGCGCACGCGGCCGGTATCGATGTGGATGAAGTTCTCGCTGCGGTAGAAGCCGACGCCGCCGGCCTGCAGCGACACGGCCGCGTCGCGCAGATCGTCGAGCGGCACGCCGGGCAGGCGGATGTCGATCGCCTTGCCGTCCATGTGCAGGCTGTGCTTGGCCACGCCGCCGCCGCGCGTCTTGCGCAGGCGCGAGTTGGTATTGGGGCTGCGATAGCCGGAGATGACCTGGAACGGGTTGTCGCTGCGCAGCACCGTGCGCAGCTGGTACAGCACGCCGAACAACTCGGGATCGATCGTGCCGACGTCACCCGAATAGTGGTCGCGCAGGAAGCGGTTTAGCTTCAGGTGGGCCTGCGGCAGGACCTGTTCGCCCATCGCGTAGACCAGCGACAGATGCTCGCCGGTATGGGTGTGGTCGAAGGCCAGCGCCCGGGCGCCCGGCACATTGGCCAGCGCCAGCCTGGGCGCCAGGGCCGTCAGGCCGGCGCTCAGCGCCAGGCCGCCGGTACGTTGCAGGAAGCGGCGCCGTGCCGGATCACGTGAATACGTCATGATGTGATGTTCTAGCTTGCTTGGCTCGAGGTTGGCTCGAAGTTGCTTGTCTCAGGAGGGTGGGGCGCTGGCCGCGCGATGGGCCGGCGGCGTGGCCCTGACGGCTGGCGTATGTGAGGCTCGGCGGGCGGCGCGCTGCTGCAGCGCCTGGCCGAGCACTTTATCTTGGCCGTAAATGTCAGCGAGGAAGTATACCCGTCCATCGGCTCTTGCGATGGCCGTGCCATAAGCCAACGTTACCGGCAAGGGATTGATCAGCGAGACGGTGCTGGCCTTGCCGGCGCCCATCGCCTGCCGGATTCGCTCCTCGGTCCACTCCGGCATGTCCTTGAGCACGAACCTGGCGAGCGCCACCGGATCTTCGACGCGGATGCAGCCGTGGCTCAGGTCGCGCCGGCCGCGCTTGAACAGCTGCGGCGCCGGCGTGTGGTGCAGATAGATGGCCTGGTTGTTCGGGAACACGAACTTGATGTCGCCGAGCGCATTCAGCGGGCCCGGCCGCTGGCGGATGCGCATCTGCCCGTCCATCACCGCCTGCATATTGGCGCCGTTCAGCTGCTTGATGACCTCGTTGCCGGCCACGAATTCGAAGCCCTGCCGGTTGAAGTAGGCCGGATCGCGCTGCAGCCGCGGAATGATTTCCTTGGTCGCGATCGAGCGCGGGACGTTCCAGTACGGGCTGAACTCGATATAGCGCATGTCCTCCTTGAACAGCGGCGTGCGCGTGTCGAGGGCCTTGCCGACGATGACCTTCATCTCCAGCCGGATATCGAGCTTGCCCTCGTGGAACTCGTAGGCGCGCAGCATGAACTCGGGGATATTGACGACGATCATGCGCGAGCCTTCCGCCAGCGGGGTCCAGCGCAGCCGCTCCATCGTCAGCACGATCTGCAGCACGCGGGCCGACGGCGGCGTGTTGAGCTGGGCCAGCGTGGCCGGGCCGATCACGCCGTCCGCTTCGAGGCCGTGACGGGTCTGGAACGACTTGACCGCGGCGACGAGCGGCCCGGTATAGGTGGCAGGCACTGGCGTGCCCGCCGGCAGATCACCGAGCGCGGTCAGGCGCTGGGCCATCGCCGGCAGCCCGTCATAGGGTTTGCCCTCGGTCAGCTTGCGCTCGGGCAACGGTGGCAGCGGGGACTTCCAGTAGGGCTGCGTGGCCAGCGCGCGGTAGCGGGCCAGCGCATCGCGCAAGGTGCCATACAGCGGAAACGACGGCGCGGCTTCGCGGATCGCGGCCGGCAGGCGGTTCGCCGCCACCGCCGCGCGCAGATAGGCGTCCGGATCGAACGGCTTTTCCTCGGCGATATTGAAGTTGGCCTGGACCTTGCGCGGGTCAATGCGGCCACGGTGCAAATCGGACAGATAGCGCTGCATCGCCCCGGTCAGCGCACCGTCGAGGCGATCGGCGGCCTCGGGCGGCAGCGCCGGTCCATTGGCGGCCTTGGCGACGGCGTCGCGCAGCATGTTGGCGTCGTAGTCCTCGGCATCGAGGCCGTCGGCCGGTGCGTTGGCCAACGCGGCGACTGCCTGCTGCGCGGCGGCGGTCGGCTTGCCGTTGGCGAACCACAGGGGCTGGGCAAGGGCGCCGTTGGCGAAGCCCGTCAGCAGGGCGGTCAGCAGCACCATCGGCAAGGCAGTCAGTGCGCGGCCGAGCCAGCTTCGGCGGTGTGCACGGGGAACGGGGAGGGACGATTGCAGGTCGTTCGGATGGGGCGTTGCGGCAAAAGTCATCGGCGATCCGGAAGGGCGTATCAGTCTGTATGCTAGCCCAGGATGCCGGCAGGCAAGGAATCGTGCACAATGCGCGTTCCCGCTGACGAGGCCTTGCCCGATGAAACGATTGCTGATGATGTTGCCGCTGGTCCTTGCCTCGGTGCTTGCGCTTGGCGGCTGCGGCGTGCTTGCCGCCCCGTGCCGGGTCGCGTCCGCGGGCCTGAAGATCGTGCCGGTGATCGGCGATGTGGCCGCGCTGCCGACCGATGCCTGCGCCGAGGTGATCGACTGAGGTGGCGGTCAAAGCGTCGCGGCTGCAACGGCCTACCGGTACGACAGCACCAGCCCCTGGATCAGCTGCGTCCAGCCCTCGAGCATCACGAACAGCAGCAGCTTGAAGGGCACCGAGATCGTCGTTGGCGCGATCATCGACATGCCGAGCGCCAGCAGGATCGCGGCGACGATCAGGTCGACCACGACGAAGACCAGATAGATGATGAAGCCGATCTGGAATGCGCGCGTCAGCTCCGACAGCGTGAAGCTCGGGATCAGCACCATCATGTCGTCCGGCTGCAGATCGTCGGCACGGCCCTCGGGCCAGATCCGCTTGGCCGACTGCACGAAGAAGGTGCGGTTGCGTTCCTCGGTGTGCTTGATCAGAAATTCCTTCAGCGGCCCGCTGACCGAGTCGTAGACGGTCACCACATCCCCCACGTTGAACGGCGCATTGCTCTGTGCGCGCCGCTCGATCGCGTCGAAGGCGTCGGCGCCGATCGGCGCCATGATGTAGGCGGTCAGGATGATCGCGATGCCGTTCAGCACCATATTGGGGGGCACCTGCTGCAGCCCCAGCGCCGCGCGCAGCAACCCGAACACGATCACCAGCTTGGTATAGCTGGTCACCATCAGGGCGACGAACGGCGCAATGCCGAACGCCAGGATGACGGTGAGGATCAGTACCGGGTTGTACAGATTCCCGCTCATGCGTCGCCCGCGGCGAAGCTCGACACGCGCACGCCGAGCCGGTTGCCCACCGCGATCAGCGTGCCGGTGCCCAGGATGCGGCCGCCGGCGACGATGCGCACCTCGCTCTGTTTCAGCGGCTGGGGCAGCTCGAATACATAGCCGGGCCGCACCTCGCGCAGGTCGGCCAGCGCGAGCGAGACATCGCCGACCTCGAAGCGCAGCGACACCTCCAGCTCTTCCAGCCGATCGAGCGCGGCCGGCGCGGCGTCCGGATGCGGCAATTCACGCTGCCCGTTGTTGCGGTCTTCCATGCTGTCTCCATGAGCCGACGGCGCGGTGGGGGCGCCGGTCGGGCGTTGAATCGTGATGCGGCGCCCCTCGGCCAGCGCGGGCCAGCCCAGTCCCGCTGCACCGGTGGTGCAATGGACGGCCAGCGCGCCGCCATGCGTCTGCCACTGTTCGATGCCGACGATGTCGCCGGGACGGATGTCGCGCATCTCGCCGACCGCGATGGCGGTGGTGCCGATGCGCACGGCCAGCGGCACCCGCAATTGCGCCAGCCACGGCGGCAGCCCGGCATCGGGCGCGCGCTGCAGCACCGGCAGCGTGGCGAGGCGCTCGGGCTCGTCCAGTTGCAGGGTCGCGTGCAGCGTCTCGCGGTCGGTCGCGGGACCACCGCCATCGCCGCCATCGCCGCCATCGGCGATCCGTCGCAGCGTCAGCCCGAAGCAGGGCGCGCCCGAGCGCTGGCCGGCTCCATTCCCTTGCCAGGCGAACGGCTGCCGCGATGCCGCGGCCACCGCCTCTGCGACCTGGGCCAGCGCATCGGCCATCAACGCTTGCCGCAGCAGGGCCGGCAAGGTCTCCGCTGCGCCGTCCACGCCTAGCAGGCGGCGTTCGCTCGGGACATCGAACAGCAGCTGCCCGCGCGTTTCGCCGAGCGTGAAGGCGTAGGCGTTGACGTGGGCCGAGCTTGACGAGGGGCCCGGCCGCGGCTCGAAACGCAGCACCCAATCGGCGCCGGCCACCCGAAGCCGCAACGGCGCGGTCCGGCACAGCAGGCGATTGGACAGCGCCGCGATATCGGCTTCGACATGCGGCAGCTCGGGCGCGGCGTCCAGCTCACGGATCATCGCAGCCTCGCCGGATCCCGGGCGATGCAGCCGAACGCGCGCACGCGCCGGTCCCCCGCGGCCCGCTGACAAGGGGCCTGCCGACGCTGGGGGTTCGCTGAGCGCAACGGATGACGTCATGGATGGCAGAGGCATGGCAAGGCCCGCGGCGGCGACAAAGCCCGCAGCGGCCTGAGCCGGGGACCGAAATACGAGGTACGCAAATGCACGCAAATGTCGCAACTGCGCACAGATGCGCGACGGGAGAACGATACGGAAGCAGGTGCAGCCCCGTCCACTACGAGCCTTGGTAGGGACCGTCCCCGGGACGCCTTCGGCAGCCCCGCTGCTACGAATCCTCGGTATTGGTCGCGTGGCGCAGCCGCCATACACTGCGCTCACCGTTCGCCAGGGGGCGCCGCGGCGGCATGGCTCGGCTTGGCCGTGGCTTCGGTGTCAGGGTGGCCCGCCCGGTGTGAACGGCCAATCGAAGCATCGCCGCGGGCCACAAGCCCATAAGCAACCCGTAAGCAGCCCAAAAGCAGCCCAAAAGCAGCCCACATATCGCGTCATGGCAAAACTGTCGGGATTCACCAAGGGGATCGGCCCCACGCCGGGCCTGCAGCAGATGGCTGCGGCGGCCTCGCGCCAGTCCGACATCGCGCTGACGCTGCTGCTGTTCGCGGTGATCGCGTTGTTCGTGCTGCCGCTGCCGACCTTCCTGCTGGACCTGATGCTGACGATCAATCTGGGCATCAGCCTGACGCTGCTGATCGTCGCCACCTATATTCCGTCGGCGCTGTCGCTGTCGACCTTCCCCTCGCTGCTGCTGTTCACCACGCTGCTGCGGCTCTCGCTCAATATCGCGTCGACCAAGCTGATCCTGTTGCATGCCAACGCGGGCCACATCATCGAGACGTTCGGCAAGCTGATCGTCGGCAACAACGTCGTGGTCGGCGGCGTGGTGTTCCTGATCATCGCGATCGTGCAGTTCATCGTGATCGCCAAGGGCTCGGAGCGCGTGGCCGAGGTCGGCGCCCGTTTCGCGCTGGACGCGATGCCCGGCAAGCAGATGAGCATCGACGCCGACGTCCGCGCCGGCACCATCAGCGCCGCCCAGGCACAGGAGCGGCGCCGCGAGCTGGAGCAGGAATGCCAGCTGCACGGGGCGATGGACGGTGCGATGAAGTTCGTCAAGGGCGATGCGATCGCGGGCGTCGTCATCGCGCTGGTCAATATCCTGGCCGGCATCACGATCGGCACGCTGATGAAGGACATGAGCATCGGCGACGCGCTGCAGCGCTACGCGATCCTGACCATCGGCGACGGCATGGTCTCGCAGATCCCGTCGCTGCTGGTGTCGATCGCCGCCGGCGTGGTGATCACCCGTGTGTCGTCGGACGACAGCGACAGCCGCGCCGCCAACCTCGGCACCGTGATCGGCCGCCAGCTGCTGGCCCAGCCGAAGGCGCTGCTGGTGTCGGGCGTGGCGATCGCCGTGTTCCTGGTGGTGCCCGGCTTCCCCAAATGGACGTTCGCCTCGATGGCGCTGGTGGTGGCCGGCTGCGGCTACTGGCTGATGCGGCGGGGCCAGCGTACCGCCGGCACGGTCACCTGGATCGAGATGCCGGACGAGCGCAAGTCGGACGACACGCGCTCGGCCGTGGCGCCCGCGCTGGCGCTCGACCTGGACCCGACGCTGCGCGATCGCCTGGACATGCGCCAGTTCGAGCAGCGCATGACGATCGCCAAGGGGCAGGTCGAGTCGGACCTGGGCATGGTCTTCCCGCGGCTGCGCATCGAATACCGCCCGCTGGGCGAGCCCGACGCCTACGCAATCCGCGTGCAGGACGTGGTGGCCTCGCGCGGCGCGCTGCGGCCCGGCATGGAGCTGGTCGAACCGGGCTCGCGCGCACTGGTGGACCAGGGCCGCGCCGTGGTCGGCGCGCCGTTCGGGCCGTTCGCCGAGGCGGTATGGATTCCGCAGGACAAGCCGACCGGCCGCGCCGGCCGCGAAGCCATCGGCGACGCGCGGGCCCCGGGGGCGCCGCGCACGCTGTCGTGCGAGGAAGTGCTGGCCGTCCATGTCGGCGCGGTGATCAAGCAGCATGCCGCGCCGCTGCTCGGCATCCAGGACGTGCAGGAGATGATGCACGTGGTGCAGGCCGAGGCGCCGGACCTGGTGATGGAGCTGGCCCGTGTGGTGCCGCTGCAGCGCGTCACCGAGGTGCTGCGCCGCCTGCTGCAGGAAGACGTGCCGATCCGCAACCTGCGCACGATCTTCGAGAGCCTGGTGACCTGGGCACCCAAGGAAACCGATGCGATCGCGCTGACCGAACTGGTCCGCGTCGATCTGGGCCGGCTGATCACCAGCCGCCATGTCGGCGGCGAACGCGCGATCGACGCGGTGCTGTTCGAGCCCGCGCTGGAGCAGCGCGTCCAGGGCGCGATCGAAAAGGCCGCGCGCGGCAACCTGCTGCTGCTGAGCCACGACGTAACCCGGGAGATCCGCGAGCAGCTGCGCCAGCTGCTGGAGAAGGCCAACGCCGCGCGCGTGGTGGTGGTGGTCAGCGTCGACGTGCGCCGCTACATCAAGCGGCTGATCGAGCCGGTCGCGCCGCGCCTGCCGGTGCTGTCCTACCAGGAAGTCGACGAGGACGTGCGCCTGGTGCCGGTCGGCTGGATCCGCAATCCCGAGGTCGAGTGAGCGATGGGCGCCGACACCATTCTCGATATCACGCGCGAGGCGCTGCTGGTGGTGCTGTGGGTGACGCTGCCGGTGGTGCTGATCGGCACCGTGGTGGCGCTGGTGGTGGCGGTACTGCAGGCGGTCACCCAGATCCAGGACCAGAGCATCGGCACCTCGGCGCGGCTGATCGCGGTGCTGGTGTCGCTGGTGCTGCTGGGCGGCTGGCTCGGTGGCGAGGTGATGCGGTTCTCGCAGCGGGCGATCCAGACGATGCTGACGTTCCTGTAACGACAGATTCGATGACAGATTCGGCGACAGGATCGACGACAAGACGCGCACGACAGTTACGAACAATTACGCAGTGGAAAACCGGGGAGGATATGTTGACAAGCGAACGGTTCGGACCTCGATGTCTGGCCATGGCGGGCGCAATGCAGGGCCGTCCGTCGACAGATAACGCGCCGCGCGTGCCACAAGCCGCCACCGCTTCGTCGTCCCCGCGCATGCGGGGACCCAGTGGCTTTCGCCATGCGACATCGCAAAGTCAAAGCCGCTGGGTCCCCGCCTACGCGGGGACGACGGGACGCGAGGGGACGACGGGGCGTGCGGGGACGACGGGACGCGAGGGGACGACGGGGCGTGCGGGGACGACGGGGCGCGTGGGCACGACAAGGGTTCTTGCGGCAGTCGCGCTGCTGCTGGCCCTGTGGCTCGGCGCCATCGCGCCGCTGCATGCCGCCGACCTGAACTGGCCCGGCAAGCCGTTCCAGATCTCGGCCAGCGAGAAGCGCGTGGCGGACTTCCTGCGCGAGCTCGCGTCAACGCAGGGCACCACCGCGGTGGTCGATTCGCGCGTGGACGGCACCATCAGCGGCCGCTTCTCCGATTCGCCGCTGTCGATCCTGCGCAGCGTCTGCGCCAGCTATGGCCTGACCTACTACTACGACGGCTCGCTGCTCTATATCGAGCCAGCCGGCGAGGCGCGCAGCGAGGTCATTCCGTTCGCGCGCGGGGCAGGGGACCGGCTGAACGATGCGCTCGAACACATGCAGGTCATCGACTCGCGCTATCCGATCACGATCAACGACGACGACGGCACCGTGATGGTGTCGGGGCCGAAGCGCTACGTCGAGACCGTGCGTTCGGCGGTGCGCGCCTTCGACGATCGCGCCGTCAACGACGACCGCGCCGAGGTGCAGATCTTCCCGCTGAAGTATTCGTGGGCCTCGGACTTCCGCATCAACCGCTCCGGCAAGGACATCACGGTGCCGGGCGTCGTCACGGTGCTGCGCAGCCTGTACGGCCGCCAGCGCGCCGGCACGGCGACCACGCCGGTCAGTATGGGGCCGAGCCGCGGCGCCAGCCGCATGGCCGAGCTGCGCAGCGGCGGCGCCAACAACATGACGCTGCCGCAGGCCAATCCGCGCCAGGTGCTCGAGTCGATGAACGACGGCTCCACCGGCATCGGCCAGCCCGGCTTCGGCAACTGGGGCTTCGGCGGCCTGCCGCAGTTCCAGGCCGATACGCGGCTGAATGCCGTGATCGTGCGCGACGTGCCGGAACGGATGGCGCAGTACCAGCGGCTGATCTCGTCGCTCGACATCAAGCCGCGGCTGATCGAGATCGAAGTCACGATCATGGACATCAGCCAGGAGAACCTGGACAGCCTGGGCGTCGACTGGCGCCTGCACACGCGCCACGTGGACCTGCAGCTGGGCGGTGGCGGCGGTTCGCCGCTGACCTTCGGCAATGCGCGCTCGGAGGGCGGCACCACCGGCAATACCGCCGGCTCGGGCCTGCAGTTCACCGGCGCGATCGGCAACGACGTCACGCGCTACCTGCTGACCCGCGTCAAGGCGCTGGCCGAGCGTGGCCAGGCCAACTTCGTCGCGCGGCCCAAGGTGCTGACGCTGGACAACACCGAGGCCGCGCTGGAGAACATGCGCGAGTTCTATGTCCGCGTCGACGGTTTCCAGGACGCCGGCCTGTTCAATGTGGTCGCCGGCACCGCGGTGCGCGTGACGCCGCTGGTGATCGACGAGCGCGAAGGGCGCGCGGTGATGCTGAGCATCGATATCGCCGATGGGGACCTGTCCGGTGAGACCGTCGACAACATCCCGATCGTGCGGCGCCGCTCGATCACCACGCAGGCGATGGTTGACGAGGGCAAGAGCCTGCTGATCGCGGGCTACACGGTGGAAGAGAAGCTGCGCGCATCGTCGGGCGTGCCGTTCCTGCAGGACGTGCCGATCATCGGCAACCTGTTCAAGTACCAGGAGAAGCGCCAGGCCAATATGGAACGCTTCTACCTGCTGACACCGCGTCTGGTGATGCCGGGGATGAGCTGATGGCCGCGCTGCACGTCGATCCGTACGCCGATTCGTACGCCGATCCCCACGCCGATCCGCTTGCCGACCCGCCGCGCCAGGAGGCCGGCGCGGCCGGCTGGACGCTGCGGCTGCTGGGCGGCGCCGTCTACGGCCGCGTGATCTCGCTGCGGCGCGGCGCCAATGTGCTGGGCGCCGCCAGCGACGTCGACATCAGCGTGCCCGGGGACGACGTGCAGCCGCGCCATCTGGTGCTGAACGTCGGCGAGCTGGCGGTGTCGGCCGAGCGCATCGGCGAGGCGCAGGTCAAGGTCAACGGCCGCGACACCACGCAGCGCGTGATCGCACTGGCCGGCGGTGACATCCTGACGGTCGGCTCGCTCGACATGGAACTGCTGCGCGCCGCGCCGGCGGCGTCCGAGACCACCGACACGCTGTTCGCCTGGGCCGAATCGGGCCGCCGCGCCGCGCGCGCCGACAGCGACGAGCCGGTGCGCCAGTCCAGCCGCTGGGTGCTGGGCGGCATCGGCGTGCTGGTGGTGGCGCTGCTGATCGGCGCCGGGTGGCTGGCCGCCACGCTGTCGCAGGACGGCGGGTTTGCGCGTACCGCGCAGGTGGACCCGGCCGAGGTGCGCCAGACGGTCGCGAGCTATCCGGAACTCGAGGTGGTGTCGCTGCCCAATGGCGCCGTTACCGTGCGCGGATTCGTCAATTCGCGCGTCGACCGCCAACGCATCGCCCAGGCGCTGGCGCCGTTCGGGCGCGGCGTGCAGCAGCAGGTCCGTTCCGCCGACGACATCATCGAACACATCCAGCGCTACGTCGACGAGCCGGGCGTGGGCATCGCCTATCAAGGCAATGGCCGCGTGGTGCTGACCGGCACGGCCGACCCGGTCGCCGGCCGCGACAAGGTCAAGCGCGTGATCGAGGACCTGCACCCCGGCGTGCTGGTGTCCGATCGCATCGACTATCGCGAGACCGCCGACAGCCGGCGGCGCCATCTGCGCGAGGGCCGCTGGGACAACTGGCAGGGCGTGTTTCCGGCGCGGGTGGTCAGCATCACCGACAACGGCGATGGCACGCGCTATGTGCAGCTGGCCAACGGCAGCCGGTATTTCGAAGGGGCGGTGCTGAAGAACGGCGCCGAGATCGAGAAGATCGAAGCGGACGGGCTGGTGCTGAAGGAAGGCAAGGGCGGCGAGCCGCCGCCGCAGCGCTAGGGAGCGCCCAAATGCGCCGCAGGAATTCGCCGCGGTCTCTCGCAAGGGGCCGCGGCAGATCGGTTCCGCATCGCCGATGCGGAGTGTTTGGCAGTACCACTTGAGTACCACTTGACGAAGGAGATGGAAATGGCTGGTGAAGTCGATCTGAACGCCAAGATGCAGGAAATCCAGCAGAAGGCCCAGGAGTTCTCGGTGAACATCATGGCCCTGCAGGACACGCTGACCCGTCAGAACGCCGTGGTCAGCAGCGAAATGGCGCACAACACGCAGAAGGCCAACCTGGTCCAGGGCGCGATGCAGGACGTCAAGCAGACGTCGAGGACCAACTGACGGCGGCGGGGTCGCGCGCGTCGCCGGACGGCCACGGCGCCGGTCCGGCGCGCCGCGCACCCTGACCCGCTTGTCCCTGATTTCAGTCGAGGAGAACAGCGATGGATCCCACCGCGATCGCCGCCCAAGGCGCCGTTGCCGATACGGCTACCGTGTCCGCGCACCAGCAGGCGCCGCAGGCCAACCAGGCCGCCGATCCGGCCGACGCGCGCACCTTCGCCGAGATGGTGCAGCATGGCGCCGCCGGCGGCACCACCGCCAGCGAGCCGAGCACGTCCTCGCTCGGCGCCGCGATCCGCACCACCTATGTGTCGGCGGGCGAGGAGGCGGCACGCCAGGCCGCGCGGCTCGACGAGATGCGCGAGAGCATGTTCACCGCGATCCAGCAGGGCAGCACCAGCGACGTGGTGTATCAGGCCATGATGCTGCAGACCGAATCGCTCGAGCTGTTCTCGTCGATCCATGTCACATCGAGCATCGGCAGCGCGGGCACCAATCTGTTCAACAGCCTGCTCAAGAACCAGCAATGACGCCGATCTCTGCGGCTTCGGCCATGCCGGCCACGCGCCGGCTCCGGCTGTCCCGTCTTGTCCGTATTGCCCCGCTGACGCTGGCGCTGTTGCTGGCCGCCTGCCGCGTCGACCTGTATGCCTCGCTGAACGAGGCCGAGGCCAACCAGATGCTGGCGGTGCTGACCGCCGAAGGCATCGATGCCGACAAGGTCCGCGCCGGCGAGACCGGCTGGAGCGTGCGCGTCGACGAGGCGCAGCTGCCCGCCGCGCTGGAGATCCTGCGCAGCGAAGGGCTGCCCGGCGAGCGCTTTTCGTCGCTGGGCCAGGTATTCCAGAAGCAGGGACTGGTGGCGACGCCGACCGAAGAGCGCATGCGCTATATCTTCGCGCTGTCGCAGGAGCTGTCCGAAACGCTGCGCAATATCGACGGCGTGGTGACCGCGCGGGTGCACGTGGTGATCCCGGCTACCGATCCGCTGTCGGACAAGATCCGGCCGTCGTCGGCGGCGGTCTTCATCAAGCATCGTCCCGATACCGACCTGCGGCTGCTGGTGCCGACGGTCAAGGACATGGTCGCCCACAGCATCGAGGGCGTGACCCACGACAAGGTCTCGCTGTCGCTGGTCGAGGCGCGGCCGTTTACGCCCATCGGGCCGGTCGCCCGTGCGCCGGCCAGCCACGGCTTCCCGGTCGGCCGCTTCGCGGCGATCGCGGGGGC
>NZ_AMPR02000472.1:0-15906 GCF_000307735.3 Cupriavidus sp. HPC(L)
GCTGACCGCGCTGCGCGAGCGGCTGGCGCAGGCGCCGGCCGACCGCCGCGCCGCCTACGACCGCATGATCATCGCCGGCTGGGCCGGCCGCCCGGCCGAGGTTCTCGAGACGTATCGCGGCCTTGGCAGCGACGCCAGCCAGCTGCCCGCCGACGTGCTGGCCGCCGTCGCACGCGCCGAGCGCGACGAGCGCCAGTGGGATGCGTCGCTGGCGCACTATCGCGAAGGCCGGCAGCGTTTCCCGGCGCGCCAGGACTTTGCCCTGGGCGAAATCCTGGTGCTGGCCGACAGCGGCCGCACCGCCGACGCCGTCGCGGCGGGCAGGGCGCTGGTCGAGCGGCAGCCGTCCAGTCCCGATGCCCGCATTGCGCTGGCCTACGCGCATACCCGCGCCAACGATCCCTACGAGGCGCTGTTCGAGGCCGACCGTGCGCATGGCCTGGCGCCGCAGCGCAAGGACGTGGTGCGCGAATATGTGCGCGCGCTCGAGCATGCCGGTCTGCCGGAGGCCGCGCTGCGCGTCGCCGACGAACATCCCGGCCTGCTCGAGCGCGCCGACCGGCTCGAGCTGGAACTGGACGTGACCGCCGAACAGGTGCGGCTGGCCGACATGCCGAGCCGGACCGAGGCCGAGCGCTTCGCGATCGCCGACCGCGCGCTGGCCCGCTATGACCAGCTGCTGCCGCAATTGCGCGGCACCGGCCCGCGCGGCGAGGCGCAGTTGCGCCGCGCCCGCATCGACCGGCTCGCCGCGCTGCACGCGCGCGTGCGGATGCAGGACCTGGTCAACGAATACGAGGCCCTGCGGGCCGAGGGCGTCGAGGTGCCGGCCTTTGCGTTGTCCGACGTGGCCGCGGCCTATCTCTATCTGCGTCATCCCGAACAGGCCGAGACGCTGTACGCGCAGGCAATCCGCGAGGCCTATCCGCCGGGCGGCGACGCCGAGGCGCGGCTGGCAGCGCAGACGGGTCTGTACTACGCGCATGCCGAGGCCGAGAAGTTTCCGCCGGCCGGCGAGGTGGTGCAGCAGGCCAGCGCCGAGCAACCGCGCTGGCGGTGGCTGCGCGGCCAGCCGACGCGGCAGCCGAACGATCTGTGGCTCGATGCCGCCGAGGTCAGCGCGCGTTCGCGCCGTCAGGCCGACGACACCGTCGACGCGCAACAGCGCCTCGAGGATCTGGTCAGCCGTGCGCCGGGCAATTCGCGGCTGCGCGTGCTGCTGGCCGAGCTCTATCGGGCCCGCGGCTGGCCGCGCCAGGCCGAGGTCGAGCTGAAGCTGGCCGAAACGCTGGCGCCGCGTGCCGTGCCGCTCGAGGTGCAGCAGGGCCATGCCGCGCTGGACCTGCAGGAGTGGCGCCAGGCCGAGATGCTGCGCAACGACACGATGGCGCGCTATCCCGAAGACCTGGCGGTCCGGCGCCTCGATCGCGACTGGCAGGTCCACAACAAGTCGGAACTGCGCATCGAAGGTTATCGGGGCCTGGCGAACGACAGCGCCGTGGTCGGCAACGGCAATTTCGGCATCGAGGCGGTGCTGTACAGCCCGCCGATTAACTACGACTGGCGCGCCTTCGGCGGCATCGGCTATGCGACCGGCCGCTTCCAGGAAGGCAGCGTCGACTACCGCTGGGCTCGCACCGGCGTGCAGTACCGCGTGCGCGACCTGACGCTGGAGGGCGAAGTCTCGGCGCACGACTATGGCGGCGGCAACGGCGGCCGTGCCGGCGGCCGGCTGTCGGCGCAATACGACATCGACGATCGCTGGCAGGTCGGCGCCTCGGGCGCGCTGCGCTCGACCGGCACGCCGCTGCGCGCGCTCAAGCAGGGCATCTACGCCGATACGTTGGCCGCGTTCGCGCGCTACCGCGCCAGCGAGCGCAGCGAGTGGATGTTCACGGTGGCGCCGTCGCGCTTCAGCGACGGCAACGATCGCCTCGAGGGCGGCGTCGCCGGCGTGCAGCGCTTCTATACCGCGCCGCACCTGAAGGGCGATCTGCTGGTCGACATCTGGGCCTCGCGCAACACGCGCCGGGACACGCCGTACTACAACCCGCGTTCGGACCTGACCCTGCTGCCTTCGGTGCGGCTGACCCACACGCTGCATCGCCGCTACGAGACCGTCTGGGAACAGCAGTTCCTGGCCGGCGCGGGCGCCTATGCGCAGCGCGGCTACGGCACCGGCGCGATCATGATGATCGGCTATGGCCAGCGCTTCCGCACCAACGACGTGTTCGACGTCGGCGCCACGATCACCGGCACCAGCCGTCCGTACGACGGCCAGCGCGAGCGCGAACTGCGCATCGTGTTCGACCTGACCTACCGATTCTGAACGGGATGCATGCCATGGACGCAACCTTGATGCGCCCCTATCGCGCTTTTCTGATGCTGTTGCTGGCGGTGGCCACGTTGCTGCTGGCCGCCTGCGCCAAGGACATTCCGGTGTTCACGCCGCCGGCCGACCGGCCTGTCGCGAAGGCCGAGCAGCCGTGGCCGCGCAACCATGTCGCGGTGCTGGCGTACCACGACGTGGAGGACCGCGACCCGGACCAGGCCTATCTGAGCGTACGCACCGACCATCTGATCGGGCAGCTGGCCTGGCTGCGCGAGAACGGCTACCGGCCGGTCACGGTCGACCAGATCCTGGCCGCACGCAACGGCGGCCCGGCGCTGCCCGACCGCGCGGTGCTACTGACGTTCGACGACGGCTACCGCAGCTTCTATACGCGCGTGCTGCCGATCCTGAAGGCCTATCGCTGGCCCGCCGTGCTGGCGCCGGTCGGCGTGTGGCTCGATACGCCGGAGAACAAGCCGGTCGATTTCGGCGGCACGCCGACCGAGCGCGACCGCATGCTGACCTGGCAGCACGTGCGCGAGATCGCCGCCTCGGGTCTGGTCGAGATCGGCGCCCATACCGACGCCCACCACTACGGCGTGCTGGCCAATCCGCAGGGCAACACGCAGCCGGTGGCCGCCGTGCATGCCTACGACAGCAAGACCGGCACCTACGAGAGCGACGCCGCCTATGAAAAGCGCGTGCGCAACGACGTGCAGCGGATCACCGACAAGGTCCGGCGCATCACCGGCAAGCCGGTCCGCGTGTGGATCTGGCCGTATGGCGCGGAGAGCGGCACGGCGCTGCGGATCATCGGCGAGAACGGCTACCAGATGGCGCTGACGCTGGAAGACGGCCTGGCGACCGTGGACAAGATGATGTCCGGCGCTCGCCTGCTGATCGGCGACGACCCCGGCCTGCGCGGCTTCGCGCAATCGGTGGTCGAGATGGAGCAGCAGCAGAACATGCGCGTTGCCCACGTCGATCTGGACTATGTCTACGATGCCGATCCGGCCCAGGTCGACCGCAATCTGGACAAGCTGGTGCAGCGGATCTACGACCTGAAGATCGACACGGTCTTCCTGCAGGCCTTTGCCGATCCGGACGCCAGCGGCCTGGTCAAGTCGGT
Source organism: Cupriavidus sp. HPC(L) (assembly GCF_000307735.3). Lineage (NCBI taxonomy): Bacteria > Pseudomonadati > Pseudomonadota > Betaproteobacteria > Burkholderiales > Burkholderiaceae > Cupriavidus > Cupriavidus sp. HPC(L). Next base: position 3,462 of record NZ_AMPR02000472.1, read on the forward strand.
GTATTTCCCGAACCGCGTGCTGCCGGTGCGCGCCGACCTGTTCAACCGTGTCGCCTGGCAGCTGCAGAACCGCACCGACGTCAAGCTCTATGCGTGGATGCCGGTGCTGGCGCTGGACCTGGACAAGTCGATCGCCCGCGTGTCGCGCTGGGATCCGAAGACCGGCGGCATCGACGTCGATCCGAAGCAGTACCGCCGGCTGTCGCCGTTCGATCCGGTCGCCCGCCAGCGCATCGGCGAGCTGTACGAAGACCTGGCGCGCCATGCGGTGTTCGACGGCATCCTGTTCCACGACGACGCCGTGATGAGCGACTTCGAGGATGCCAGCGCGCCGGCGCTGGCGGCCTATCGCAAGGCCGGGCTGCCCGACTCGATCGAGGCGCTGCGCGCCAATCCGGAGACGATGCAGCGCTGGACGCGGTTCAAGAGCCGTGCGCTGGTCGACTTCACGCACGAGCTGACCGCCAAGGTCCGCGCCATTCGCGGCCCGGCGATCAAGACCGCGCGCAACATCTTCGCCGCGCCGATCCTGCAGCCGGAGAGCGAGGCGTGGTTCGCGCAGAACCTGGACGACTTCCTCGTCGCCTACGACTGGACCGCGCCGATGGCCATGCCGTACATGGAGCAGGTGCCGGCCGGCAAGGAAAACGCGTGGCTGGACTCGCTGGTCGACACCGTGGCCAAGCGCCCGGGCGCGCTGCGCCGCACGGTGTTCGAGCTGCAGAGCCGCGACTGGCGCAAGGCCGATGCGCCGCCGGTCGACAGCGCCGTGCTGGCGGGCTGGATGCAACGCCTGCAGCGCCGCGGCGCGCGCAACTTCGGCTACTACCCGGACGACTTCCATAACAACCAGCCTCGGCTCGACGTGATCCGGCCGGCGCTGTCCAACGCCTGGTATCCCGCGCCATGATCGAACGTCTCTTTGCCCTGATCGTCCTGTGCATCGCGCTCGGCCTGCCGATCGGCATGGCCGTGCTGGCGACCGGCGACCTGCTGCTTGCCTTCGTGTTCTTCTATCCGCTGTTCATGTCCGGACTGTGGATGGCCGGTGGCATCTATTACTGGTGGCACTGGGAACGCAAGTGGTCCTGGGACGAAGACCGCCAGCCGCCCAAGGTGGCCGGCGAGCCCTTCATCTCGATCCTGGTACCGTGCTTCAACGAGGAGAAGAACGGCGAGGAAACGCTGCGCGCCGCGCTGGCGCAGCGCTATCCGAACTTCGAGGTGATCGCCATCAACGATGGCTCGCGCGACGGCACCGGCGCGCTGCTCGATGCGATGGCGGCCAGGCACGAGCGGCTGCGCGTCGTCCACCTGGCCCAGAACCAGGGCAAGGCGATGGCGCTGCGCATGGGCGCGCTGGCCGCGCGCGGCGAGTATCTGGTCTGCATCGACGGCGACGCGGTGCTCGACCCCGATGCGGCCGCCTACCTGGTCGCGCCGATGGTCGACAACCCGCGCGTCGGCGCGGTGACCGGCAACCCGCGAATTCGCACCCGCTCGACGCTGATCGGCCGCATCCAGGTCGGCGAGTTCTCGTCGATCATCGGGCTGATCAAGCGCACGCAGCGCGTCTACGGCCAGGTGTTCACGGTGTCCGGCGTGGTCGCGGCCTTTCGCCGCCGCGCGCTCGATCGCGCCGGCTACTGGAGCCTGGACATGATCACCGAGGACATCGACATCAGCTGGAAGCTGCAGCGCGACCACTGGTCGATCTTCTACGAACCGCGCGCGCTGTGCTGGATCCTGATGCCCGAGACGCTGCGCGGCCTGTGGAAGCAGCGCCTGCGCTGGGCGCAGGGCGGCGCCGAGGTGTTCCTGAAGAACGTGCGCTCGATCTGGATCTGGCGCCATCGCCGGCTGTGGCCGCTGATGGCCGAGTACTGCCTGTCGGCCGGCTGGGCCTTCATCTTCGCGATGTCGATCATCCTGTGGGCGCTCGGCCATTTCGTCGACCTGCCGGACAACGTCCGCATCGAGAAGCTGGTGCCGCCGGGCTTTACCGGCATGGTGCTGGCGGTCGTGTGCGTGCTGCAGTTCGCGATCAGCGTGGCGATCGACCGCCGCTACGAGCCCAAGCTGGGCCGCTCGATGTATTGGACGATCTGGTATCCGCTGGCCTTCTGGATGATCGGCATGCTGACCACGCTGATGGCCTTCCCCAAAGTCATGCTCAAGACCCGGCGCCGCGCCCGTTGGACCAGCCCGGATCGCGGCATCAAATCGATGAGGTCGTGATGAATCCCGATGACATGATCGTTCGCACCAGGCGCACGCGGCTGGGCTGGCTGATCGATGCGCTGCTGACCGCGCTGGCCTGGATCGGCTTCGGCTACCTGTGCGTGACCGGTTTGCAGGCGGTGCTGCGGCACGCCAATGCGGGTCCGGACGTGCCGTTCTGGTCGGCGCTGCTGCCGACCGCCGGCACGTTGTCGATCTACGTGGTGGTGGGGCTGTTCAACGGCGTGGTGCTGCTGAGCTGGGCGCTGTATAACCAGTACCGCTTCTCCGGCCTCGATCGGCGCAAGCCGATCCCGGCGCTGCGCGACGATGAACTGGCGCGCAGCTTCCATGTGTCCGGCCAGCAGTTGCGCGCGCTGCAGCGAGCCAAGGTCGCGGTGGTCGACCATGAGGGCGACGGCACGATCGCTGACGTGCATCTGCCGCACGCGGTGCAAGCGCCGGCCCGGGAAACTGCTGCGGTGAAGTAACGCTGGTCGTTCCCGCGCAGGCGGGAACCCAGTGGCTTTTTTCATTTTTTCAGCCCGGAGGGAAGACGCTGGGCCCCCGCGTGCGCGGGGTCGGCAGACTCCCTGGGCTGCAGCCGGCGCTTACGCGAAGTCCGAGTCCAGCCCGTCCTGGACCTGCTCGGCGGCGCGGATCACCGCGCGCGCCTTCGCCTCGGTCTCGCGCCATTCGGCCTCGGGATCCGAATCGGCCACGATGCCGGCGGCCGCCTGCACATACAGATTGCCGTCCTTGACGATGCCGGTGCGGATCGCGATCGCCAGGTCCATCTCGCCGCCGAACGACAGGTAGCCGACCGCGCCGCCGTAGATGCCGCGCTTGCGCGGTTCGAGTTCGTCGATGATCTCCATGGCCCGCACCTTCGGCGCGCCGCTCAGCGTGCCGGCGGGGAAGGTCGCGCGCAATACGTCCAGATTGCTGATGCCGTCCTTCAGCGTGCCCTCGACCGAGCTGACGATGTGCTGCACGTGCGAGTATTTCTCGATCACCATCTGGTCGGTGACCTTGACCGAGCCGGTTTCCGCGATGCGGCCGATGTCGTTGCGCGCCAGGTCGATCAGCATCACGTGCTCGGCAATCTCCTTCGGATCGTTGAGCAGCTCGGTGGCCAGCTGCGCGTCGCGCTCCGGCGTATTGCCGCGCGGCCGCGTGCCGGCCAGCGGGCGGATCGTCACCACGCGGCGCGAGCGCGTCTCGCCCTGTTCGCTGGTGCGGCGCGTTTCCTGCCGCACCAGGATCTCCGGCGACGCGCCGACGATCTGGAAGTCGCCGAAGTTGTAGAAGTACATGTACGGCGACGGGTTCAGCGAACGCAGCGCGCGGTACAGCGACAGCGGCGCGTCGCGGTAGGGCTTGGTCAGCCGCTGGCCGATCTGCACCTGCATCATGTCGCCGGCCACGATGTATTCCTTGGCCTTGCCGACCGCCGTCAGATAGTCGGCCTTGTCGAATTCGCGGTAGACCTCGGTCTGCACCGACGGGCTGGTGACCGGCACGTCGACCGGCTGGCGCAGCTTCATGCGCAGGTCGCGCAGGCGCTGGCGCGCGCGCGAATAGGCCTCGGGCATGCCGGGGTCGGCGTAGACGATCAGATAGAGCTTGCCAGACAGGTTGTCGATGACGGCCAGTTCCTCGCACAGCAGCAGCTGGATATCGGGGAGGCCCAGGTCGTCGGCCTTCTGCGTGTCGGCCAGCTTCTTCTCGATGTAGCGCACCGTGTCGTAGCCGAAGTAGCCGGCCAGGCCGCCGCAGAAGCGGGGCAGGCCGGGGCGCAGCGCGACCTTGAAGCGCTGTTCGAACGCCGCGATGAAGTCCAGCGGATTGCCCTCATGGGTCTCGACCACCTTGCCGTCGGTGACGACCTCGGTGCGCTGGCCGTAGGCGCGCAGCAGCGTGCGCGCATGCAGGCCGATGAAGGAATAGCGGCCGAAGCGTTCGCCGCCGACCACCGATTCGAGCAGGAAGGTGTTGACGCCGCGGGTTTGCGATTGCGCCAGCTTCAGGTACAGCGACAGCGGCGTTTCCAGGTCGGCGAAGGCCTCGGCGATCAACGGAATGCGGTTGTAGCCCTGGTCGGCCAGCGATTTGAATTCGAGTTCGGTCATGACGGTCCTCTGGGACGGCGCACGGGGGCTGCGGCAATGCGATCCCCGGCGGGCGATTCTGGGAGGGGCAGGATGGCCGAAGCACCGGCCCCGTCGGGCGGCTCGCCGGAACGCCACTGTCGCTCCGTGTCGAGCCAAGGGGCGTATTGCGCGTTCGGGTAACGCTAGCAGGGATTGCCGGGAAGGAAAACCGGGCCGGCAGGACCGCCGGGCTGATCGCCACGCCTTGCCGATGGATCGGCCGGGCGCGATCAGTGCAGTCGCGAACGCACTTTACGCCTGTTGGGAGGCGCGCCAGCGACGCCAGGGCCAGGCCTGCCGATCACTGTCAGTAAAAATGCGTTTGCGGTTCAGGAACATGAAGTCGTGTTCTGGGGTGTCTGCGCGGGATGCGGAGAGGGCGGTCTAGCGGATCGGGCAGGGCGCGTGCCGTGGGGCTGCCGCGCCGTGGCCGGAGACTACCGGTGTGCCGTCAAGACCTCAGCAGCCTTGACAAGCGAGCCGACTATACCATCGGCGTCGACGCCTTGTACAGGGTTGCCATGGTTGTAGCCGTAGGGCACCAGCAGCACGCCAATGCCGGCCGCGCGGGCCGCCAGCGCGTCGTTTTCGGAGTCGCCGATCGCGACCATCTGCGCCGGTTCGAGCCGGAACGCCTCGCATACCTTCAGCAGCGGCAGCGGGTCCGGCTTGCGGAACGGAAAGGCGTCGCCACCGTAGACCAGCTCGAAACAGGGCGCCAGGCCCAGCTTGTCGAGCAGCGGCGCGGTGAAGTCGTGCGGCTTGTTGGTGACGCAGGCGAGCCGCAGGCCGGCCGCCTTCAGCGCCGCGAGCCCCGCCTCGACGCCGGGATAGAGCGCCGAGAACTGGCCGTTGATGCGCAGGTATTCGCGGTTGTACAGCGCCAGCGCATCGGCGAACAGGCCGTTGGCCGCGGCGGGCGGCAGGCGCGCGTCGAGCACGCGCCGGATCAGGTTCTCCGAGCCCTTGCCGACGAAACTGACGATCTCGGGCAGCGGTAGCGGGACGATCTCGCCAAGCGCCGGATGCAGGTGCGAGAGCGCCTGCAGCATCGCGTTGACCGCCGCGTGGAAGTCGCCCGCGGTATCGACCATGGTGCCGTCCAGGTCGACGATGGCCCCACGGATGCCGCGCCAGTCGGTGCGCTTGAGCGTCGCCCCTTCCATTACTGGCCCACCTTGGCCAGTTCGGCGCGCAAGGCCGACAGCACGCCGCGATAGCCGCCGTCGGCGTCGGGCTTGCCGAACACCGCGGAGCCGGCGACGAAGGTGTCCGCTCCGGCCGCGGCGATCTGCGCGATGTTCTCGACCTTCACGCCGCCGTCGACTTCCAGCAGGATCGTGCGGCCGGTGCGGGCGGTATAGGCGTCGATGCGCTCGCGCACCGCGCGCAGCTTGTTCAGCGTCTCGGGAATGAAGGCCTGGCCGCCGAAGCCCGGGTTGACCGACATCAGCAGGATCACGTCGAGCCGGTCCATCACGTGGTCCAGGTGGTGCAGCGGCGTGGCCGGGTTGAACACCAGGCCGGCCTGGCAGCCGTGATCGCGGATCAGCGCGAGCGAGCGGTCGACATGGTCGCTCGCCTCGGGATGGAAGGTGATGATGTTGGCGCCGGCCTTGGCGAAGTCCGGGATGATGCGGTCGACCGGACGGACCATCAGGTGCACGTCGATCGGCGCGGTCACGTGCGGGCGGATCGCCTCGCAGACCAGCGGGCCGACCGTCAGGTTCGGCACGTAGTGGTTGTCCATCACGTCGAAGTGGATCCAGTCAGCGCCGGCCTCGGTGACGCGGCGCACTTCCTCTCCCAGGCGGGCGAAGTCGGCGGACAGGATGGACGGGGCGATGCGAAAGGTCGGGGTGCTCATGATGGCGCGGGTGACGGTTTGGGTTGCGGCGCGGGTGGCGACGTGGCAAGGAGGCAAGGGCGCGTCCCGCCGCTGTGGCCGGCGCGCAAGGGCGCCATTTTACGCCGCCTTCGCCGTGGGCGCGCCCTGGAGGCCCGGCCGGCGGGGGCGTGACCCCGACTTGCCGCACCCCTGCCCTTGCCGCACAATGCCGCTACCTTTGTCTTGCCACCGGCCACCCCGACAATGAGCGAGTACGCTTTTTCCGTTTCCGTGCGCACGCAGTATCTGCCCGATCAGTCCGACCCGGAACACGGACGCCATGCCTTTGCCTACACCATCACGATCCAGAACACCGGCGAGGTTGCGGCCCAACTGATCTCGCGGCACTGGCAGATCACCGACAGCGACAACGCCACGCAGGAGGTGGCGGGGCTCGGCGTGGTCGGGCACCAGCCGCTGCTCAAGCCGGGCGAGCACTTCGAGTACACCAGCTGGGCGACGATCTCCACGCCGGTCGGCTCGATGAAGGGCAAGTACTTCTGCGTGGCCGAGGACGGCCATCGCTTCGAGGTGCCGATTCCCGAGTTCGCGCTGGTGCTGCCGCGCATGCTGCATTGACGGGTGCGCGCAGCGGGTTCGCTCCGCGGACGGCAGGCACCGTGGACGGCACCGCTGCCGGAACCTAGACGCCCGGCGCGTTGTCCTTGCTGTGCGCCTGCCCCGCGGCCTGATTCGCCTGGCTTGCCTGATTTGCCTGGCCCGGCGCTGCCGCGGCGGCGCGCGACGGGTGATCGGCCGGGGCGCGGCTGGGACGCGGATGCTTCTTCGCCGTGCCCATCGTCCATACCACGATGAAGATCAGCAGAAACAGCGCCACGCCGGCCTCGAGGGCGAACAGCAGCATGGGATGGTCTTGAAAGAATTCGCTCATGGATGATTCCCGCGTTCGAGGCAAAGCCGGTCCGGTACAGCAGAATCGACCCGGATCGGCCCCGAGCATTGTATGGCATCGCCCTCCGGCCGGTGCCCTTGCCATAGCCGCCGCCAGCCACTGAGAGCCACTGTCCTTGCCGCCGCGGCCAGCGCCCGGCGACAACCACACCGCAAACGATGACTGACCACGACTCCGTTTTCGCCCTCCGCCGTGATTTCCCGCCTTCTCCCCGCTCTGCCGCCGTCGCGCGCCGTATGCCCGGTGCCCGCGCGCTGTGGGCCATCGTCGGCGCGGCCGCCGTGCTGGCCGGTTGCGTCAGCGGTCCGCCGCCGCGCATCGAGACCGGGCAGCCGACGCCGCCCGTGACCGGGGGCCCCGGCAAGGGCCGGCTGCAGCCGGCGAGCTGGAGCGAGATCGGCGGCTGGACGCGCGACGACGTGCGGGCCGCATGGCCGGCGCTGCAGGCGAGCTGCCAGGCGCTGAAGAAGCGCGCCGAATGGCGCGGCCCCTGCACGGCCGGGCTGATGGTCGATGCCAGCGACCCGCAGGCGCTGCGCAGCTACTTCGAGCAGCATTTCCAGCCGTACCGCGTCGTCAACGGCGACGGCACCGACAGCGGCCTGGTGACCGGCTACTACGAACCGATCCTGCACGGCTCGCGTACGCGCCAGGGCGCCTATCAGATTCCGCTGCACCGCAAGCCGCCGCAATGGGGCAACCGGCCGCTGCCGCCGCGCGCGCAGCTGCTGCGCGATCCGGCGTTGCGCGGCAACGAGGTGGTCTGGGTCGACGACGCGGTCGAGGCCGCCTTCCTGCAGATCCAGGGCTCGGGCCGCATCCGGCTGGCCGACGGCACGATGATGCGGGTCGGCTTCGGCGGCACCAACGACCAGCCGTTCCGCTCGTTCGGCAAATGGCTGCTGGACCGGGGCGAGATCACGCCGGCGCAGGCGACGATGCAGGGCATCAAGGCCTGGGCGCGCGCCAATCCGGCCCGGGTCGAGGAGATGCTGAACGTCAATCCGCGCTATGTGTTCTTCCGCGAGCTGCCGCCGAACAACGACGGTCCGATCGGTGCACTGGGCGTGCCGCTGACGGCGGAGCGCTCGATCGCGGTCGATCCGGCCACCATTCCGCTTGGCGTGCCGGTGTTCCTGTCGACCACGCGGCCGCTGTCCAGCGAGCCGATCGAGCGGCTGGTGTTTGCGCAGGACACCGGCAGCGCGATCAAGGGCGGCGTGCGCGCCGACTTCTTCTGGGGTGCCGGCGATGCCGCGGGCGAGACCGCCGGCCGCATGAAGCAGGCCGGCCGGATGTGGGTGCTGATGCCGCGCAGTTGAGCGCGGGCGGTTACTGCGAGCAGCGGGCGGCTTGGCGGCCTAGCGCGGCCGCTGGTCGACGATCCGCCGCGCCTTGCCGACCGAGCGCTCGACGCCGCCCGACGGCAGGATCTCGAGCGCGACCGTCACGCCGATGTAGGCCTTGATCTCGTGCGTCAGCGTGTCGCGCGCCTGGCGCACGGTGTCCGGCTCGACGCCATGCGCGCATTCGACCCGCACCGTCAGCGTATCGAGATGGCCTTCCTTGCCGAGCACGCACTGGTAGTGCGGCGCCAGCTCGGCGTGCTTCAGGATCAGTTCCTCAATCTGCGACGGAAACACGTTGACCCCGCGGATGATCATCATGTCGTCGGAGCGGCCGGTGATCTTCTCCATCCGGCGGAACGCCGGCCGCGCGGTGCCCGGCAGCAGCCGCGTCAGGTCGCGCGTGCGATAGCGGACGATCGGCAGCGCCTCCTTGCTCAGCGACGTGAACACGAGCTCGCCGAAGCTGCCGTCGGGCAGCACCTCGCCGGTGTTCGGGTCGATGATCTCGGGATAGAAATGGTCCTCCCAGATGGTCGGACCGTCCTTGGTCTCGGCGCACTCGTTTGCCACGCCGGGGCCCATCACCTCGGATAAACCGTAGATGTCGACCGCCGAAATGCCCATCCGTCGCTCGATCGCCACGCGCATCTCGGGCGTCCACGGCTCCGCGCCGAAGATGCCGACCTGCAGCGAGCTGGCGGCCGGGTCGAGCCCCTGGCGCTCGAACTCGTCGGCGATCGCCAGCATATAGCTGGGCGTCACCATGATGATCTCGGGACGGAAGTCCTGGATCAGCTGGACCTGGCGCTCGGTCTGGCCGCCGCCGAACGGAATCGCGGTCAGGCCGGCCTTCTCGACGCCGTAGTGCGCGCCCAGGCCGCCGGTAAACAGCCCGTAGCCGTAGCTGATATGGACCTTGTCGCCGCGCCGCGCACCGGAGGCGCGGATCGAGCGCGCCATCACCGTGGCCCAGGTGTCGATGTCGCGCAGCGTATAGCCGACCACCGTGGGTTTGCCGGTGGTGCCGGATGACGCGTGGATGCGCGCGATCTGGTCCTGCGGCACCGCGAACATGCCGAACGGGTAGTTGTCGCGCAGGTCCTGCTTGGTCGTGAACGGAAAGCGCGCCAGATCGGCCAGCGATTTCAGATCCTCCGGGTGCACCCCCGCCTGGTCGAACTTGCGCCGGTAGACCGGCGAATGCTGATAGGCATGGTCGAGCGACCACTTCAGGCGCTGCAGCTGCAAGGCCTGCAATTCGTCGCGGCTGGCGGTCTCGATCGGCTCCAGCGGCAGATCGGTCAGGCGCGTGCTCATCGTTCTCTCCTGCTATGGGTGGCGCTTTGCGGTGTGACTGCGGGGTGGGAATGCAAGGGGCGGGCGCTCGGGGCGCTCGGCATTTTGGTCAGCCTGCTTCGGGCGGCGGGACGACATGGCCCTTGATCTGCGCCGACTTGCCGCGGAACATCGCGACCACCTCGCCGTCGCGGTTCGTCACGCGGATGTCGTAGATGCCGTGGCGGCCCGACAAGACCTGCTCGGTGGCCTCGGCGGTCAGCACGTCGCCGCCGCGGACCGGCTTCAGGAACTCGATGCTGCAGCCGGCCGCGACCGTGTTGATGTTGTGGCTGTTGCAGGCGAAGGCGAAGCAGGAATCGGCCAGCGTGAACATCAGGCCGCCGTGGCAGATGCCGTGGCCGTTCAGGAATTCGTCGCGGACCGGCATCGACAGCCGCGCATAGCCGGGGGCGATCGCGTCGATGGTCATGCCGAGCCAGCGGCTGCAACTGTCGGCCTCGTACATGCTGGCCGCGGCCGCTTCGGCCAGCGCTTGCGGATCGGAAGTCAAGCGGATCTCCTGGAGAGAGGGAAGGGGGCGAGGCCGGCGGCCGATTGCCTATTGACCGGTGAAGCGCGGCGCGCGCTTCTCGAGGAAGGCGTTGACGCCCTCCGCATAGTCGTGCGATCCACCGAGCGCGCGCTGCAGGTCGCGCTCCATGTCTAGCTGGGTATCCAGCGTCTGCGTTGCGCTGGCGTACATCGCGCGCTTGATCGCGGCCAGCGCGCGAGTCGGCTGCGCGGCCAGATGCGTGGCCAGCGCCAGTGCCTGCTCCATCAGCAGCGGGTCGTCCATCGCCTCCCAGATCAGGCCCCACTTCTCGGCCTCGTCGGCCGACAGCTTGTCACCGGTCATCGCCAGGCCCAGCGCGCGCGCCATGCCGAGCCGCTTCGGCAGGAACCAGGTGCCGCCCGAATCGGGCACCAGTCCGATCTTGATGAAGGCCTGGATGAAGCTGGCCGAGCGGGCGGCCAGCACGATGTCGCAGGCCAGCGCCAGATTGGCGCCGGCGCCGGCGGCGGTGCCATTGACCGCGGCGATCACCGGCAGCGGCATCGACTGCAGCCGGCGCACCAGCGGGTTGAAGGCGCTGTCGATCAGGTCGCCGAGGTCGGTCATCCGGCCCGGCGTGAAATCCAGATCGGCCAGGTCCTGCCCGGCGCAGAAGCCGCGGCCGGCGCCCGTCAGCAGCAGGGCGCGCGCATGGCCCGCTTCGGCGTGGTCGAGCACCTGCACCAGCGCGGCGTGCATCTCGCGGGTGAAGCTGTTGAGCTTGTCGGGCCGGTTCAGCGTGACGACGGCGACGTCGCCATGCCAGGCGAGCAGTACCGGGCCGGCGTCGACGGCGGTACGGGGCGACGGCGTGGGCGTGGCGTGCATTGGCTTGTCTCCTGCCATGTCCCGGTTGCGGCGGCGCTGCGCCGGCCGCTCCGGAAGGTTGTTCTGGATCGAAGCCGGGTGACGGCTCCGTCTGGCATTGTAGGGAAGAGCGACGGCGGCTTTAATTAACCGACCAGTCGGTCGGCAAATGGTAGCATTAATCTTTTGCGGTTTGCTATGGCCGGCTGCCGGTTCGCGACCGCGTAGTGCCCGCAATAGGCGGGTGATGGCGAAGCCGGGTATCGTTGCTGGTCGCAGCGATGCTTTCGGGCTCGTGTTCGGGGCCCGTATCCCTTTTTCATTGGAGACAGAGGAAACCCATGGCGTACGACAACATCCTGGTGGAAACCCGTGGCCGCGTCGGGCTGGTGACGCTGAATCGTCCGAAGGCGCTGAACGCGCTCAACGACGCGCTGATGGACGAACTGGGCGCCGCGCTGACGGCGTTCGACCAGGACGAGGCGATCGGCTGCATCGTGATCACCGGTAGTGAGCGCGCCTTCGCCGCGGGCGCGGATATCGGCATGATGGCGAAGTACAGCTATATGGATGTCTACAAGGGCGAGTACATCACCCGTAACTGGGAGACGATTCGCCGCATCCGCAAGCCGGTGATCGCCGCGGTGGCCGGATACGCGCTGGGCGGCGGCTGCGAGCTGGCGATGATGTGCGACATCGTGATCGCCGCCGACACCGCGAAGTTCGGCCAGCCGGAGATCAAGCTCGGCACGATGCCCGGTGCCGGCGGTACTCAGCGGCTGCCCCGCGCAGTCTCGAAGGCCAAGGCAATGGACCTGTGCCTGACCGCGCGGATGATGGACGCCGCCGAGGCCGAGCGCGCCGGCCTGGTCTCGCGCGTGGTCGCGGCTGACAAGCTGATCGACGAGGCCGTTGGCGCGGCCGAAACCATTGCCGGCTTCTCGCTGCCGGTCGTGATGATGATCAAGGAGGCGGTCAACGCCGCTTATGAGACCTCGCTGAGCGAGGGCGTGCACCTCGAGCGCCGGTTGTTTCACTCGACCTTCGCGACCGAGGATCAGAAGGAGGGCATGGCCGCCTTCGTCGAGAAGCGCGCGCCGAACTTCCAGCACCGCTGAAGCGGCCGCCGCGTCGCCTGGCATAAAAAGATGACAAAGGTATTGCCAGGCGGCGCGCACTCCCTTAATATTCGCCCCCTCGCAGCCGAACGGCGGCGAGGTTGGC
>NZ_AMPR02000471.1:0-15928 GCF_000307735.3 Cupriavidus sp. HPC(L)
GCGGCGTGCTGCTCGACCCGCCGTGCCGACCGGTGCGCCGAGGAATTCGGACAGCACCGGCAACGACAGCCACACCAGGGCGTCGCCGTCGCGGCGCACCGCCTCGCCCAGCTGCTGCGCGATCACCGCCAGCGCATCGGCGCCCGCGGCGGCGTCATGCGCGGCGCGCAGCTGTGCCAGGCGGCTCGCCACCGCATGACCGAACGCGCCGCTGCGCTGGCTTTCGGCGCCCACCAAGTCGGCGTAGTCCATCCGCGCCCAGTCCGGCTCGGGACCCTTGGCCCCGGCCAGCACGGCGGCCGCCAGATAGGTCTCGACCGGCTGGAAGCGTTCGGGACCGATCAGGCTGGCGCACAGCGCGCGAACCATGCCGATGCGCGCCGCCAGCGTCTGGCGCTGGATCACGCTGAGCTTCTCGCGCACCAGCTGGTCGCGCTCGCGGCGCAGCCCGGCGATTTCCAGCGCCTGCTTGAGCTCCATGCGCAGCGCGGTGATGTCCCACGGCTTCTTGATATAGCGGTGGATCTGCCCTTCGTTGACCGCCTGCACGGTCGACTCGAGCTCGGAATACGCGGTGGTCAGGATGCGGACGATATGCGGATAGTGCTCGCGCGCATGGCGCAGCAGCTCGTTGCCGTATTCGCCGGGCATGCGCTGGTCCGAGACCAGCACGGCCAGCGTGTCGCCATGGGCTTCGAGCAGCGCCTTGCCCTCCTCGACCGAACCGCCGGTGACCACGGGCGCCAGCCCGCCGATCGCCCTCTGGAAATACTTGACCGCGGTGGCCTCGTCGTCGACGAACAGAATCGCGGGAGGCGATGCCTGGTTGTCGTTCGGTTCGTTCATTGACCGCTCCTATTGCTGTGCATTCGAGTCTTCGTATGGGGGAATTCCAGCGTCACGGTGGTGCCGGCGCCCGGAATCGACTCGATCCGGATGCCGCCGCCGAACGACTGCATGACGCGGTTGCAGAAAATCATGCCGAGGCCATTTCCGCCGGCGGCGGCATGCGTGGTGACCGGATCGACCAGCAGGCGTTCCATCACGTCCGGTGGAATGCCCGGGCCGTTGTCGCTGATGCGGATCACGGGGTCGGGCTGCGCCACCACACGGAAGCGCAGCGACGGCCTGGGAACATCGGTCAGCGCCCGCAAGCCGTTGTTGAGCAGCGACGACAGCACCAGCGACACGCAGTTCGGCAGCGTATGGACGATGAAATCGCCGTGCAGCTCGACCTCGATCCAGTTGCGCTGCGGGCCAGCGAACGGATAGCTGTCGAGCAGCGCCATGATCAGGCTGCCGGCGGTGATGTCGCGATCGTTCTCGCTGGTCAGCGGCCGTTCGCCATTGCCGCGTACCGACTGCAGGAACGACGAGATCACCGCCAGGCAGTACTGCGCATTGCTGTGCATCACCGCGGCCGCCTGGCCGATCTCGGCCTGGCGCTGCGGATCGTATTCGGCGCTGCTGCGGCTTTCAACACCGCGGGCAAAATTCGCGATAGCCGCGAGCGGGGTGTTAAGTTCGTGCGCCAGGAAGGCCAGCGTCTCGTCGATCGCGGTCAGCCGCTGGTGGCGCGACTGCCGTTCGCGATAGCGCTCGCGCGCCAGCGCCAGCACGTCGCGCACCGCCTGCAGGCCGAGCGGCTTCTCGAGGATGCGAAACACCTCGCCGCTGTTGACCGTCTGCAGCAGCATGTCCTTGTCGGCGTAGGCCGTCACCAGGATCCGCACGATCTGCGGATACTCGGCGGCGACCTGCCGCAGCAGATCGGCACCGTTGCGCCCGGGCATGCGGAAGTCGGTGACCAGCACCGCGGTGCGGCCGCTGTCGTTGCGCAGCATCTCGATGGCCTGGTCGGCGCCCTGGGCGAGCAGCACCTCGTACTCCGCGCCTGCGGCGCGCGCGAAGTACTTGCAGGCCATCTCCTCGTCGTCGACGTAGAGCACGGTCAGCCGCGGCTGGCGCAGATCGGATCGCAGCTCGGGCCGCGGATCCGTCCGCTGTTCTGTCCGCTGTTCTGTCATCGCGCTCATTCCGCCCGCGGCAGATCGAAGCTGAACGCGGCCCACTGGCCCAGCTCGCTTTCGGCGAACAGCACGCCGCCATGCCGCTCGATCACCGCATAGCTGATCGACAGCCCCAGTCCCAGGCCCTGTCCGACTTCGCGCGTCGTGAAGAACGGCTCGAACACGCGCGCCAGATTCTCGCTGGGGATGCCCGGGCCGTTGTCGCGCACGTTGACATGCAGCCGGCCGTCCCTCCAGACGACGGTGGTATGGATTGCCGGTGCCGGCGTGCCGGCCTTGCGCATCGCCAGCGCCGCGTTCGAGAACAGGTTGATCAGCACGCCGATGATGGCCGCCTCGTCGCCAAACACCAGCGTGTCGGGCGGCAGATCGCGCGACATCCGCACGCCGCGCAGTTCGTGCGCGGTCAGCCGGCTGGCCGAGTCCAGCGCCTTCTCGAACAGGAACGGCCGGCCCTCGACCTCGGCGCCCGGCTGCCGATAGGCAAAGATCTTCAGGTCCGAGACGATATGCTGGATCCGCTGCATCCCCTGCCGGGCATCGATCAGGCATTCCTGCAGCGAGGCGCTCTCCTTGGCCTCGGGCTCTTCCAGCGCGATCTCGATCGCCATCAGGCAGAAGTTGACCGGGTTGTTCACCTCGTGCAGCAGCCCCGCGGCCAGCGTACCGACCGCGGCCATTTTTTCCTGCTGCAGCAGCTGGCCCTTGATCTGGGCCAGGTTCTCGTTGATGCGCGCCAGCTCGTCGTTCTTGTGGGCCAGTTCTTCCTTCAGCCGGAACAGCTGGAAGCGGCCCTTCTCGTTGAAGTAGGTGTAGACCGCGCTGGCCGCGCCGGCGAACAGCACGAACAACGAGTTGACGATGAAGGTGCCGATCGGATGCAGGCCGTCGGGATGCAGCAGGCAGGCGACCAGGTAGCACAGGTACGAGAGCCCGCCGAACACGACGTTCTGCCACAAGCCGAACGGCAGCGCGATGCCTGACGCGAAGATCGCCAGGTTCAGCCCCACGTAGTACGGCGAGGCGACGCCGTCGGTCTCCCAGATCATCCACGCGATCATCAGCTGCGGCAGCAACAGCCACGACAGCGTCAGCCACGGCGCCAGCCTGCGCCCGTGCCGGCTGTACAGCACCACGACGATGCCGGCGATCAGCATCGACACGACGATGCGGGCGACCGCGAACGGTACCTGCCATTCCGGGTACTGGCCGTAGTCCAGACCCATGCCGAGCAGCACCAGCACGATGGCGGTGTAGGCCCCGCCGCGGCTGAACGCCAGGCGAAAGTCGGCCAGTTCGGCCTGGTATCCGGCGTAGAGTCGGTTGACAGTCATGGCAGATCGGCGGCGCCGCCTCAGGAGATGGTGGCTTCAGCGAACACGTTGACGCCCGTGGCATCGACATAGACCTGGTGGTCGGTCGACTGCTCGGGCAGCAGGCTCAGCATCTTTGCTTCGTCGCGATAGATCAGGTACCACTCGAGCAGGTGTTCCATGCCGTATCGCTCGGGATTGCTCGAATGGACGTTGGTGACCAGGACCCGCCCGCCGGGACGGGTGCGCGCCGCGAAATGGTTCAGCAGGCGGGCGCAGACCTTGTCGGACAGATAGTCGAACAGGCCGGCGCAATAGACCGCATCGAACTCGCGCACCGAGGGATCCTCGACCGCGATACGGCGCTTGAGCAGCTCGTGCACCGACTCGTGCACCATCTCGACCTGCACGCTGCGGCCCGCCTCGCGTGCCGCCCGCTGGATCGAGCCGCGCGTGAATTCGAGCGTCTCCTCGCTGAAGTCGACCAGCTGGAACGACAGCCGGTCGGGCTCGGCGTATTCGCGCGCAAAGCGCTGGATTTCGAAGGCCGGACCGCAGCCGACGTTGAGCACGCGGAACGGTCGGCCCGCGGCGCGGGCGCTGTCCGCCTGCCGGCCGAGGAACTCGACCAGCAGATCGATGCGGTTGCGGTGCGCGGTGGCGACCGCCGCCTTCAGGAAGGCGGTATTGACGATCTGGAAGTAGGTGGTCGGCCCCTGCTGCGGATCGCTGAGGATCTGGTTCACCATTTCGTAGTCGCCGGCGTAGCCGAGCGGCTTGGTGAAGGTGCGATAGACGAACGGCGCGCGCAGCAGCAACGGGTGCAGCGCCGATTGCGCATAGGTGCGATGGACCGGCGCCAGCTCGACGTCGACGCGCTCGGCCTCCTCTTCGAGCCGGTCCAGGTACGCCTTGACCTTGACCATCAGCGGCGTGGCCAGCTCCTGGAACACGTCCTCGCGCAGGCGGCCGTCGACCTTGGGCAGGCTTTCGGTCAGGTCGACCTGCTCGACCCAGCGCGACACCTCGGACAGGAAGGCGCGCATCTCGTTGACGGCGATCTGGTAATCGCGGCGGATGTTGAAGCGCGTGTCCCAGTCCGTGACGAACAGCTCGGCCTCGCGTCCCACCGAGCGCGGCTCGTTGGGCAGGTCGCTCAGCTCGCGCCATTCGTCGATCAGCGTCAGCGAGACCACCGCCGTGAGACCGGTATTGACCAGGCTCATCACCACCGCTTTGCCAAGATAGGCGTTCTTGGCCCCGATCCTCACGCTCAGGTCGCTCAATACCTCGCTGACCTGAACGATCGAATACGGGTTATAGACTTCCATCACCAGAGACTTTCTCTGGAGATTGATGATCGTGCCCCGCACCTGCTCGCCCTGCGAGTTGCGGAAGCTGACCACCGGATCAATTTGCGTTTGGGAGTACACGGTTTTGCGCCAGGGAAAATCCGAAGAATGCGGCTGGCTCATGCCGACACGGGGGTCGGGACGGTCCGGCGCGGCATGGGCGAAGGAACTCGCGAACGGCTCGGCGAAGGCGATGCACGGAAACTAGGGGTTGGGCATACGCTTGCGATCCTGATCGGGAAGTGAGCGGCGAAGGGGCAAAGCTGCGGAAACGCCTGCGGGCCAACGACAGGCCGATGCGGGCCAGCAGCCTGACCGGAAGCCGGCCGGCAACGGCCTCGGCGCGGTCGGGCAACGCCTGCCCCGGTCCCGCTCCCCGGGCCGCCAGGTGCGAATCAGCGACCGATTGTACTGTGGGCCCCTGCGGTGGACAACGACCCTCATCCCAACGAGGGGGAGCGGCCGCACATGCCCCCCACCGCGGGAGGGGTTGCCACCAATGAAAAAGGGCCGGATCAACCGGCCCTCGAATGGCAATGCGCAGGCAATGCGGATGCGCCCCAGGCAGGGGCCGCGGCGGCGTCAGTCGGCGCGCACGCCCTCGACCTGGATCGCCAGCTTGACCTCGGGCTTGAAGCCCATCTTGACGCCGTAGTCGATGCCGAAGTCGGTACGGTTGAAGGTGGCATAGGCATCGGCGCCGCAGGCCTCGCGCTTGAGCATCGGATGCTGGATGCACTTGAACTCGCGGATCTCCAGCTTGACCGGCTTGGACACCCCGCGCAGCGTCAGCACGCCATCGACCTCGGTCGGCACGTCGCCGGCGAACTTCGAGAACTTGCCCTTGTAGGTGGCCTCGGGATAGGCCTGCACGTCGAACATATCCGGGCTCTTGGCGTGCTCGTTCATCTTGCCGTTGCCGAAGTCGATCGATGCGGCATCGATCTTGATGTCCAGCGTGCCGGTCTTGGCGGCACGATCGAGCGTGACGACGCCGCTGGACTTTTCGAACTTGCCGCGCCACTTCGACAGACCGCCCAGGTGATCGGCCTCGAAGCTCGGATACGTATGGGTCGGATCGAGGTTGTAGGTCACGGCGGCAGCCGAGGCGAGGCCAGCGAAGGCGGTGGCGGAAGCGGCGGCAACGATGGCGGCGGCGGTACGCAGTTTCATGGGTTCTCCGGTCAGCGGTCGGGTTGGATACGTTTCGATCGGTCGATCCGATCGTTTGGGGTCGTTGGGTTGGGTTCGAACGTTGCGATTCGGTTCAGGACTTGGCGGCCGTCACGAGACGGAACTTGATCTGGACTTCGTCGGCGACCACCGAGGTGTCCTTCCACTCGCCCTCGCCGATATTGAAGACGCTGCGCTTGATCGGCAGCACGCCCTCGAAGACCTGGTTGGCGCCTTCCTGGCGATAGGTCGCGGGCACCACCACGTCCACGGTCTTGCCCTTGATCGTCAGCTTGCCGGCGACATCGAACTTGCCCGCCGCGGCCGGCCTGATGCCGGTCGATTCGAACACGGCCTTGGGAAAGCGCGCGGCATCGAACCAGTCCTTGCCCTTGACCTCCTTGGTCGTGGTGGCGTCGCCGATCTCGAAGCTCGCCACGTCGATCTCGACCTTGGCGCTGGAGCTGGCCAGCCTGGCGGGATCGAAGTCCACCGCGGCGGCAAAGCGCTTGAACTTGCCTTCCATCGGCACGCCGATCTGGCGCGCCACCGCGGTCACCGAACTCTTGCCGGCGTCGAGCTGCGCGGCGGCGAGATTGGCGGCAAAGCCGGCGCAGGCCAGCGACGCGGCCAGCAGCAAGGCACCGGGGCGGGGAATACGTTTCATCGAGGGCTCCTCGGTTTCATTCGGTCAATGCTAAACAGCGGGAATCGGGTGGCGATCCTGGGGGCGATTCTGCGCAGGATTCTGGCGCTCGGGCGGGCTCAGCGCAGGAACGGCAGCATCCGGCCGAGCGTGCCGTCGCGGTCCAGCCAATGGTGCTTCAGCGCCGCGGCGGCATGCAGCACGACGATCGCTGCCATCAGGTAGTTCAGCCAGATGTGGGCGTACTTCAGCGTTTCCTTCAGCGCGTCATTCGGCTCGATCAGCTGCGGCAGCGGCCATACGCCCAGATAAACGACCGGCACGCCGGCGGACAGGCTGTACAGGTAGCCGGTCACCGGCACCACCAGGATCAGCAGATAGAGCAGCCCGTGGGCGGCCTTCGCGGCGGCTGCCTGCCAGGCCGGCATGCCGGCTACCGGCTCCGGCGCCGCATGGGTCAGGCGCCACAGCACACGCATCACCGCCAGCGCGAACACCGTCACGCCCAGCCACTTGTGCCACGAGTACAGCTTCAGCTTGGTCGGCGTGAAGCCCGGGATGTCGGTCATGTAAAGGCCGAGCCCGAAGGCGGCGAAGATCAGCAGCGCGACGATCCAGTGCAGGCCGATCGCGGTCGCGCCATAGCGCGCGGGAGTATTGGAACGCATTGAGGAAATCCGGCTTCAGTCTTTATTCTTTCGGCAAACGCTATTGATTCTCGCATTATTGCGCCCGAAAAGTGACGTCGGAAAGGCGGAACTTCATCAAGTCGTTCAAAGCGTTTGAAGGGGCCTGCCCGCGCGACGGCCTGGGCTCGGCACATCGGGACGCCCGATGGCCTCAAGTCAGCCAGTTTTCGTAGCGCAAACCCGGCACGCGGGAAAACTCGGACACGTTGTCCGTCACGAGTACAGCGTCAATCGCCAGGGCATGCGCGGCGATCAGCATATCGTTGGCGCCGATCGGTTTCCCATGGCGCTCCAGCTCGGTGCGCAGCCGGCCATAGTGCCGATCGGCATCGCCATCGAGCGGCAACACGCGAAGCGTGCTCAAGGCATGTTCCACCCGGCGTGCCAACTCGGCGGAACCCTTCTTCGCAACGCCGAAGCGCAGTTCGGCCGCGACGACAATGGACGTGCACAGCGCCCCGGCGTCCGTCATTCCGATCCGCGCGGCACAGGCGCCACGGGTATTCCGAAGGGCCGCCGACACGATATTCGTGTCAAGCAGATACAACGCCATCAAAGATCCACCGGCTCGGGAGGCCGGTCATCGATGTCCGGCCACGTCTCGTCGAGCGGCTCCCACTGCGCGAGAAGCGCCCGGAACGACGTCGCAGGAATCGGTTCGATGATCAGCTTGTCGCCTTCTTTACGCATGATCGCCTCCTCTCCGGGTAACTCGAATTCGCGCGGTATCCGCACTGCCTGATTGCGGCCATTGCGGAAAAGCCGCACATGCCTGCCTTCCGTTGTCGTCGTCATGGTACACCCCTTGGCATATGTCAAAGCATATGCCAACTGTAGTGGGTGCGCCAGTCTTCCAGTCATCTGGAAATGGTATCGATTCGGCCCCTTTATGAAATAGGAGGCGGGCACATCGTGCCGCCTCCTACCTCGCCGAATTGACCGGCCAGGCCAACCGGACAAGGCGCCCAGGAAGCAAAAAGCCGCCCCATGGGGCGGCTCGGTGACAAAGGGACGAGAGAGGCGAAGGGACGAGAGAGGCGCGATCCGGTACCGCGCCTTGCTTCCCTACTTCAACCGCTCGGCCAGTTCCACCGCGCGGCCGATATAGCTGCCCGGCGTCATCTCGAGCAGCCGAGCCTTGGCCTCGTCGGGGATCGCCAGGCCCTCGATGAAGGTGCGCAGCGCCTCGCGGGAGATGCCCTTGCCGCGGGTCAGTTCCTTCAGTTGTTCGTACGGATTGGCGATGCCGTGGCGGCGCATCACGGTCTGCACCGGCTCGGCCAGCACTTCCCAGCAGTTGTCCAGGTCCTCGGCCAGCCGCTCCGGGTTGGTCTCGAGCTTGCCCAGGCCGCGCAGGCAGGCCTCGTAGGCCAGCAGGCTGTAGCCGAAGGCGACGCCGATATTGCGCAGCACCGTCGAGTCGGTCAGGTCGCGCTGCCAGCGCGAAACGGGCAGCTTCTCCGACAGGTGGCGCAGCAGCGCGTTGGCCAGGCCCAGGTTGCCCTCGGAGTTCTCGAAGTCGATCGGATTGACCTTGTGCGGCATCGTCGACGAGCCGATCTCGCCGGCCTTGGTCTTCTGCTTGAAGTAGCCCAGCGAGATATAGCCCCAGACATCGCGGTCCAGGTCCAGCAGGATGGTGTTGGCACGGGCCACCGCGTCGAACAGCTCGGCCATGTAGTCGTGCGGCTCGATCTGGATCGTGTAGGGGTTGAAGGCCAGGCCCAGCCGGTTCTCGATGACATCGCGCGAGAACGCTTCCCAGTCGAACTCCGGATAGGCCGACAGGTGGGCGTTGTAGTTGCCGACCGCGCCGTTCATCTTGCCGAGCAGCTCGACCCGCTCGATCCGTTCGATCGCACGCGAGAGGCGCGCGGCGACGTTGGCCATTTCCTTGCCCAGCGTGGTCGGGCTGGCCGGCTGGCCGTGCGTGCGCGACAGCATCGGCTCGCGCGCGTTGGCATGCGCCAGTTCGACCAGCCGCGCATGCACGCGCCACAGCGTCGGCACCAGCACGCTGTCGCGCGCGCCCTTGAGCATCATGCCGTGCGAGGTGTTGTTGATGTCTTCGGAGGTGCAGGCGAAGTGGATGAATTCGCTGGCG
Organism: Cupriavidus sp. HPC(L); assembly: GCF_000307735.3. Taxonomy (NCBI): domain Bacteria; kingdom Pseudomonadati; phylum Pseudomonadota; class Betaproteobacteria; order Burkholderiales; family Burkholderiaceae; genus Cupriavidus; species Cupriavidus sp. HPC(L). Next base: position 9,308 of record NZ_AMPR02000471.1, read on the forward strand.
GCCACCAGCTCGGCGTTGTCCTGCACGCGCTCCTTCATCCAGTACTCGACCGCCTTGACGTCGTGATTGGTGACCGCCTCGATCTCCTTGATCCGCGCCGCGTCGGCTTCGCAGAAGTGCTCGACCAGCGCCAGCAGCGCGGCTTCCGACTGCGCCGAGAACTTCGGCATGTCGGGCAGGCCGGTACGGGCCAGCGCAATCAGCCAATGGACTTCGACCTTGACGCGATGGCGCATGAAGGCGGCCTCGGACAGCCATTCGCGCAGCGGGTCGGCCTTGGCGGCATAGCGGCCATCGATCGGGGACAGGGCGGTGAGCGGCGAGAGCGCGGCGGGGGAGGCGGTAGCGGACATGCTGGCAGACGGCGGGAGGGAATGAAGAGGAAAACCTGGAACGGTCGGCGGGCGCGCTGCGCTGGCACAGCCTATGTACTCAGACGCATACAAAGCCGGGAACGATCCTGCGCAATCCGGCGCGAACCGGTGCACCGGCCTGGCAGCCGGCGCTGGAAAGCCGCGATTTTACCACCGCCCTCCCCGCTGCGCCGCGCGATCGTCGCCAGTGTTGCGGGCAGCCCCGCGGGGCGCCCGTTCGGCGCCGGCGCCGTGCCGGAACGGCCTCCCGGGCGGTTATACTCGCCACGCCGAGCCAGCGGCCTGTTACGAAGTGCATCAAGGCAGACCGGACCCGCGCGCCACCGCCGGCGCACGAGGCCAGCCGCTCCCGCTGCGGAGCGCCCGATGCACTTCATAACGAGCTCAAGGGGAGAACATGAAGCTGTACGCATCGCAGACCAGCCCTTACGCGCGCAAGGTGCGCGTGGTGATGGCCGAGAAGAAGATCGACTATCAGATGGTGGAAGTCGACGTGTGGTCGCCGGACACGGCGATCGGTCAATTCAATCCCCTCGGCAAGGTGCCCTGCCTGGTGATGGAGGACGGCGGCGCGGTGTTCGATTCGCGCGTGATCGTCGAGTACGTCGATACGCTGACGCCCGTCAGCCGCATGATTCCGCAAGGCAGCCGCGAGCGGCTCGAGGTGCGCTGCTGGGAAGCGCTGGCCGACGGCCTGCTCGACGCGGCGCTGCTGGCGCGGCTGGAACATACGCAACGCGAGCCGGCCGAGCGCAGCGAGCGCTGGGTGCGCCGCCAGCTCGGCAAGATCGACAGTGCGCTGGTGGCAATGGCCAACGGCCTGGCCGATCGCACCTGGTGCGCCGGCAACCATTATTCGCTGGCCGACGTCGCGGTCGGCTGCGCGCTGTCCTATCTGGACTTCCGCTTCCCGGACATTGCCTGGCGCGAGCGCCATCCCAACCTGGTCGCTTTCCACGACAAGATCAGCAAGCGCCAGTCGTTCATCGATACGGAACCGCCACGCGGTTGAGCCGGTGCCCGCCCGAGGCTCAGTCGAAACGCCTGTCCTCGGGCGGCGCTGCCCAGCGGATCGCATCGAAGCGCTTCCAGACGTCTCGCAGCGCCGCATGCCGCGTCGGCTGCGCGCGCAACTCGCACAGGGCGAGCAGCGGCAAACCCTGATACTGGCCGGGCAATGCCGCGGTGGCGGCAATCAGTTGTTCCAGTAGCGGTCTGGCGGCAAGTTGCACGCCCTTCCGATCGCCGCTCCATTTGCGCAGGTCGAACATCGCCAGCCGGCACAGGACCTGCGCCTGCAGCGTCGATGGCAGCGTCCGGGTCTGCTGCAGCAGCCACGCGCGTTCATCGATCTTCCTGAACTTGACCGCCAACGCATCCAGGACCTGGGCGCGCAGCGTTGGCTCGACTCGGGACAGCGCCGCGGCGATGATGTCCCGCCAGATGCGACCCCACTCCGGAGGCGGTTCCCGCATTTCGACCATCATCGAACGCCATGCCTTGGCGAGCCCGGCATCGAGCCACCCGGCGTGACGCCGCGCGTTGGTCGTGTGCGCCAGCATGGCGCCTGCCAGCGGTCCCCAGACCACGAGGTCGCTGTCGCACCGATATGCCGTTGCCCTCGCGCTGTCCTGGGCGGCCAGTTGTACGTCCTCCGGCAGACCGGCGTAGCGCTCCAGGATGACGGCTTCATCCCGGGTGGTTTTCAGGATGGCCTTGACGAACGCCCTGAACTCGGAAACCGCCGCCAGTGGCTCGGCCGGGGAAGGGCCACCCCCCTCGACATACCGAAGCACTGCCGCCACCGCTTCCCGGTCCGCCGGCAAGAGCCCATCGGCGGTGGCACGGACGCGGTCCGCCGTCCCAGGCGGCGCCCATTCGTTCGCTACCCAGGCCATGGCCTTGATCACAACGGCCCGGTCCTCGACGGACAGCGCCTGCGTGGAATCCAGCACGGCATTCCACACCGTCGGCCATGTCGCGCTCTGGAATCCCGGTCCCAAGGTGGTGTTGGTACGGTCGCGCTCGAGCGTCTTGACGAGCTCGAGCAACAGCGCCGTTTGCGCCGACAGCGGACGTCGCCTGGCATCGACCAGTTCGCCATTGGCTTGCAGCAGTTGCAGGTGGCGATCGGCAAGCGCCGGCATGCCGCTACGCCAACGCACGCGCTCCAGCAGCGTCAGCAGCAGATCCACGCGCTGCTCGAGCGGCAGGGTCCGGCCGGCGTCGATCCACAGCGCCAGCCCCTGTTCGGACAGCGGCCGCGCGCAGAGGCGCAGATAGGCGCACAGCGACGGTCCGCGCTGGCTCGCCGGCAGCTCCATGACCGCGACGATCAGGTCATCGGGCGAGACGCCGTACTCCTCCCAGACGGCGCCTGCGGAATCGGCTTCGGTGCGGGTCCGGTAGCCCGCAGCAGCCAGCAGTCGCTGAAGCGGGCCGGCACGAACCGATGCCGGCAGATCGAGCACCGCCCTGGCGATATCGTGCTGCCGCCGGCTCGCCAGATAGGGCAGCTGAAAGACACGCCGCACCAGCGTGGCCAGGATCTCGGCCCTCCGCGCTGTCGGAACGACGTGCTGTCCCGGGGCCAGGCATTGCCGTTTGTCGCGATGCTGGTCGGTCAAGGCGTGCGTCCCGGAAGTGCATTCGCGCAATATCGGCGCGATCGTGGACGGCGTCGCCGCTCGCCGCGCGTGGTGCAGCAGTTTGTCGGCATGCAGCGCGTTGCGTAGCGCTTGCAGCATCGATTTCGACGCGCGGGCCAGGTTGGCGCAGGTTCGCGGTGGCAGCATGCCGGCCACCTGTTGCCACACATGGCAAGGAACCAGGTCGATGGTGGCCTTGCTGGCGGACGACGCCGGCTGTCCCGGTGGCGGCGCGATGGCAAGCGCACCGGTGCTGGCGGGATGGGAGGAAGAAAAGGCGGTCGGCTCGGCGACAAACAGGAAGGACGGCGCGGAAGGCGCACGGCCAGTAACAGGCGGATTCAGGGGCATGGCAGGCAAGCATGGGCAAGGCCGCTTGGCGCCTTGCCGCGTGGAACTCGGGAAGTCGGGAACCCGGATGCGGGGCACTATCGCGCGCCATCGGTCGCGCCATCGGGCGCGCCATCGAGTGGCACCATCGGGGGCACCATCGCCGGCGCCGCACGAATGCGAATGGTGCGCCAACTCCCTGCCCCCCGCTTTGCCGTAATTCCGCCCGCTTTCGCTTCTACCGCCTGCTTTTGCCGATCGTGCCGCTGGCCACGCGGCCCTTACTGGATGATGCCTCCGCCAAGACACACCTCGCCGTCGTACAGCACCGCCGACTGGCCCGGCGTGACCGCCCACTGCGCCTCGTCGAAGCGCAGCTGAAGATCGTCGCCGTCGATCGCGCCGACCACGCACGGCGCGTCGCTCTGCCGATAGCGCGTCTTGGCGCTGAGCGCGGTACCCGCGCGCGGCGCTTCGCCGGCGACCCACGACAGGTCGGCAGCCCGCAGCGTCGGCGACAGCAGCCACGGATGGTCGTGGCCCTGCACCACGTACAGCGTGTTCGACGCCATGTCCTTGCGCGCGACGTACCACGCGTCGCCGCTGCCGTCGCGGCTGCCGCCGAGACCGATGCCCTTGCGCTGGCCCAGCGTGTAGAACGCCAGGCCGATATGCTCGCCGACGACCTTGCCGTCGGCCGTCTTCATTGGCCCCGGCCTGGTCGGCAGATAGCGATTTAGAAAATCGCGGAATGGACGTTCGCCAATAAAGCAGATGCCGGTGGAATCCTTTTTCTTCGCGTTCGGCAGGCCGATTTCGGCGGCGATCTCGCGCACCTGCGTCTTCGGGATCTCGCCCAGCGGAAACAGCGTGCGCGACAGCTGCGCCTGATTGAGCCGATGCAGGAAGTAGCTCTGGTCCTTGGTGTGGTCCAGCGCCTTCAGCAGTTCGAAACGGCCATGCCCGCCCTGCCGGACGCGCGCATAGTGGCCGGTGGCGATGCGCTCGGCGCCGAGCGACATCGCATGGTCGAGGAAGGCCTTGAACTTGATCTCGGCATTGCACAGCACGTCCGGGTTCGGCGTGCGGCCGGCCGAATATTCCCGCAGGAAATCGGCGAACACGCGGTCCTTGTACTCGGCGGCGAAGTTGACCGCCTCGACGTCGACGCCGATCAGGTCGGCCACCGAGACCACGTCGAGCCAATCCTGGCGCGTCGAGCAGTATTCGCTGTCGTCGTCGTCCTCCCAGTTCTTCATGAACAGGCCGACCACCTCGTAGCCCTGCTGCTTCAGCAGCCAGGCCGTGACCGACGAGTCCACCCCGCCCGACATGCCGACCACGACGCGCTCGCCGCGGCCGATGGCGGGGTTCAGTTCGGGACGGGTCGAGACCGCGGCAAGCGATCCGGCGTTGCTGGCTGCGCTCATGGATGGGCTCCCGGCATCAGCGTCGACGGATGCGTGTACAGCGCATCGAGAGCGAAGCGCTTGCCCGCCAGATAGTCCTCGACGCAGGCCAGCACCAGCGGCGAGCGATGGCGTTCGGGACAGGCGCGGATCTCGTCGGCGCTGAGCCAGACGGTGCGGACGATGCCGGTGTCGAGCGGGCGGCCGCTGTCGAGCGGACCCAGATCGCCGGTGAAGGCGAAGCGCACATAGGTGATGTCGCCCTCGGGATGCTGGGTGGTCGGCGAGGTCACCGAACGGGCCAGATAGCAGCCGAGCAGCGCGCGCGGCTCGAAGCTGTGCGCCGTTTCCTCCAGCGTTTCGCGGATCACCGCGCGCACCAGGCTCTCGCCCGGGTCCAGGTGGCCGGCCGGCTGATTCAGCTTCAGGCCGTCGCGGGTTTCTTCTTCGACCAGCAGGAAGCGGCCACCGCGTTCGATCACGGCCGCCACGGTGACGCTGGTTTTCCAGTCTTGGGACATGATGCACAAGTTTTAGGCAATCCGGCATTTTACCGGCAGGAGCGCGCCGCTGCAGCGAGGCCGCCCGCGCCAGGCCCGGGCGGGGGACCGCACGTCGATCTCGCCCACATCGCCCCCGCATCGCCCCCATTGCCGTCAGATTCCTGTAAGCTGCGAAAAAATTGTGCGCTGCGCTGGACGGCGGCGCCGACAAACGAGCCCGGATGCCTGCCCGGCCGTAGCCCGGAGCGGCACCGCAACAGGAGAAGCTGACGATGCAGATCGGTATCCCGCTGGAGACACGGGCCGGCGAAGCGCGTGTCGCCGCCACCCCCGAGACCGTCAAGAAGTACGTCGCCCAAGGCCATCAGGTGCTCGTGCAGAGCGGTGCCGGTGTACGCGCCAGCTGTCCCGACGCCGCCTACGAGGCCGCCGGCGCCAGCATCGTCGATGCCGCCCGCGCGTTCGGCGCCGAGCTCGTGTTGAAGGTACGCGCTCCCGATCCGCAGGAACTGACGCAGATTCGCCCCGGCGCCGCGCTGGTCGGCATGCTCGATCCGTTCGACGCCGACAACAACGCGCGCATGGCGGCCGCCGGCATCGTCGCCTTCGCGCTCGAAGCCGCGCCGCGCACCACGCGCGCGCAAAGCATGGACGTACTGTCCTCGCAGGCCAATATCGCCGGCTACAAGGCCGTGCTGGTCGGCGCCAACCACTACCAACGCTTCATGCCGATGCTGATGACCGCCGCCGGTACGGTCAAGGCGGCACGCGTGCTGATTCTCGGCGCTGGCGTCGCCGGCCTGCAGGCGATCGCGACGGCCAAGCGGCTGGGCGCGGTGATCGAGGCCTCCGACGTGCGGCCCGCGGTCAAGGAACAGATCGAATCGCTGGGCGCGAAATTCCTCGACGTGCCGTTCGAAACCGACGAGGAGCGCGAGATCGCGCAGGGCGTCGGCGGCTATGCGCGGCCGATGCCGGCAAGCTGGATGCAGCGCCAGGCCGCGCTGGTGCACGAGCGGGCGAAGCAGGCCGATATCGTCATCACGACGGCGCTGATCCCGGGCCGGCGTGCGCCGGTGCTGCTGAAGGAAGAGACCGTGCAGGCGATGAAGCCCGGCTCGGTGGTGGTCGACCTGGCCGCCGCGCAAGGCGGCAACTGCCCGCTGACCGTGGCGGACGAGGTGGTCGAGCGCCATGGCGTGACGCTGGTCGGCTACACCAATCTGGCCAGCATGGTCGCGGCCGACGCCTCCGCGCTGTACGCGCGCAACGTGCTCGACTTCCTCAAGCTGATCGTCGACAAGGACGGCAAGCTGACAATCAACGCGGAAGACGATATCGTCGCGGCCTGCCTGAT
>NZ_AMPR02000470.1:0-15954 GCF_000307735.3 Cupriavidus sp. HPC(L)
GGCCAGCCGCAGAACGGCGCCGGTGTGCTGATCGGCATTATCGACGTCGGCGGCTTCGATTTCTCGCATCCGGATTTCCTCGATGCCGACGGCAATACGCGCTTCGTCTCGATCTGGGACCAGGGCGGCGATTTCCGGCCGCCGCCGCAGGCCTTCGGCTATGGCGCCGAGTTGACGCGCGAGCGCCTGAACGCGGCGCTGCAGGCCGCGCGCAAGGGCGGACCGCCGGCCACCGAGCTGGAGCGCCAATCGCAGCAGGAGCCCGGCTCGCATGCGACCCATGTGGCCAGCATCGCCGCGGGCAATCAGGGACTGTGTCCCGGCGCGCTGATTGCCGGCGTGCTGATCAGCGTGGAGCCGCCCGGCGACGACTATGCCGCGCGGCGCTGGACCTTCAGCGATGCGTCGCGCATCGTCCATGCGGTCGAATATCTGCTGGCGGTGGCCGAACGCGAGGGCCTGCCGCTGTCGATCAACATCAGCCTGGGTACCAACGGCGGCTCGCACGACGGCGCCAACGGCACCTGCCGCTGGCTCGACGCGTTCCTCGCCACGCCGGGCCGCGCGATCTCGATCGCGGCCGGCAATGCCGGACAGGAGCGTCCGACCGACGAGGACCGCTTCGGCTGGATCATGGGCCGCATCCATACCAGCGGCAGGATCGCGGCCAAGGGCCTGACGGTCGAGCTCGAATGGATCGTGGTCGGCGACGGCATCGCCGATCTGTCCGAGAACGAGCTCGAGATCTGGTACGGCGCGCAGGACCGCATGACGGTCTCGGTGCAGCCGCCCGGCTCGACCGAGTGGTACGAGGTCGCGCCGAAGCAATACATCGAGAACCGGCGGCTGCCCGACGGCACCGTGCTGTCGGTCTACAACGAGCTCTACCACCCGTCCAACGGCGATAACTACATCGGCGTCTACCTGTCGCCCTTCCTCGATGCGCGCGCCTATACGCCGATCACCGCCGGCGTGTGGAAGGTACGGTTGCACGGCGACGAGATCCGCGACGGCAGCTTTCACGCATGGATCGAGCGCGACGATCCGATGGAGCTGCAGCGCCGGCGCGAACTGGCGGCCTACCGCTTCCCATCGTTCTTCGCCGAGGCGACCAACGTCGATTCGCATTCGATCAATTCGCTGGCCTGCGCGCATTGGGTGATCGGCGTGGCGAACGCCGACACCGAGCAGGCGCGCGTGCATATCTCCAGCAGCCAGGGGCCGACGCGCGACGGCCGCAACAAGCCCGACGTCTGCGCGCCGGGCACCGGCATCGTCGCCGCCAATGGCTTCGTCGAGGGCGGCGGCTGGGTCCCGATGACGGGCACCAGCATGGCCAGTCCCTACGTATGCGGCGTGATCGGCCTGATGCTGGCGGCCAAGCCGACGCTGACGGCGGCGCAGTGCCAGGGCATCCTGCGGCGCACCGCGCGGCCGCTGCCCTCGCACGACTACGCCTGGCGCAACGACGCGGGCTACGGCCTGATCGATCCGGTCGCCGCGATCGCCGAGGCACGTGCCTTCGACGAGCGCCGCGAGCGTCGCGACCCACCGGCGCGGAGGCGCGCATGAAGATCCGCCTGTTCCAGTCCTATCAGGGCGACTGCCTGCTGATCGAGGCGGCGTCGGGCCACCGCATGCTGTGCGACGGCGGCACCGGCGCGGCGATGCGCGATTTCGTCGCGCCGTCGCTGGAGCGGCTCGCGCGCGACGGCGCCATGCTCGATCTGGTCTACGTCTCGCATATCGACGACGATCATCTGGGCGGCGTGCTGGCAATGCTCGAGGCCGCGCTCCAGTGGAAGGTCTACGACTACCATGCCGAGCGGGGCGATCCGCCCGCCAAACCGGAGGCTCGCCGTGTGCCGCGCATCGGCGCGCTGTGGCACAACGCCTTCCACGACCAGATCGGCACCAACGCGGGACCGATCCATACGCTGCTGGCGGCAAATGCGCGGGCGCTGCGGGCCAGCCACGTCGAGCCGCTGGAGCGGCTGGGGCACGAATACGCGCGCATTGCCAACTCGGTGCCGCAGGCGCTGCGGGTATCCCGGCTGGTCAAGGCCGATCTGCTCGATATTGCGTTGAATGGCCCGTTGGGCGACACCGCGGAGACCGGCGTGGCGCCGGCCGCCGCTTCCGCCGGGAAGCTGATCGTCGCGCGGCCCGACGCACCGGTGCAGTCGCTCGGCTCGCTGCGCATCCGCGTGCTCGGCCCCACCGCGGCGGAACTGAAGCGGCTGCGCGAAGGCTGGAACAACTGGCTGCGCGATCCCGCCAATCGCCTGCGCGCCCAGGCCATTCGCGACCGCTACGCCAGCGGGCTGCTGGCGATGGCGGGCGGCCGGGCCGACGATCCGTTCGACCTGCGCGAGTGGGAGGGCACGCCATCGTACCGGGGTGTTACCACGCCGAACATCGCTTCGCTGATCCTGCTCGTGGAGGAGGACGACCGTCGCGTGCTGCTGACCGGCGACGCGCATCCCGACATGATCCTGGCCGGCCTCAAGCAGGCCGAACTGCTGCGCGACGGCGCGCTGCACGTCGACGTGCTGAAGGTCCAGCATCACGGCTCCGAGAACAATATGTCGCCGGCGTTTTGCCGCACGGTATCGGCCGATCATTACCTGTTCTGCGGCAACGGCGCGCATACCAACCCGGAGCTGACGGTGCTCGACGCCTTGCTGGCCTCACGCGTCGGACCCGCGGCGCAGCGCGCGCGCACACCCGAGGCCGAATCCCGGCCGTTCACGTTCTGGTTCAACACCACCGCCGCCGCGCAGACGCAGCAAAGCCATATCGCCCACATGGAGCAGGTCCAGCGCTGGGCCGAAGCGGCACTGCGCAAGCACGGTCCGAGGCTGCGGGTGCGCTTCGTCGAAGGCGCCTACGCCAGCCTGACGCTGCGCTGAGCACGGCATCCAGCGGCGCTATTTGAGCGCGTGCTCGAAGGCGACCACCGGCGCGGACAGGCGCCGGCCGAGCTGGCCGGCCAGTTCCTGCGCGGCCTCGGCAAAGCGCTCGCGCAGCTGGTCGGCCAGGCTCGGTATGCCGCGATGGCTGGCGCGCAGCATCTGGATCTCGAAGGCCATCGCCGGCTGGATCTCGTGCAGCGAGACGGTCCGCGGATCGCTGCCGAGCGCGGTGTACTGGTCGAGCAGCGCCACGCCGAGCCCGCTCTCGACCAGCTTGCGCGCCAGCGAGTAGGTCTGCACCTCCAGCGTCGAGCGCGGCTCCAGCGCATTGCGCGCCAGCAGCTGGCGCACCATCAGGCCGAGCGAGCTGTGGTCGTCGTAGCCGATGAAGGCGCGGTCCATCAGCCTGGCCATCGGCAAAGGCGTACGCCGCGCCGCCCCGGCCAGCGGCTGCCCGCGCGGCACCGCCAGCAGCATGCGGCCTTCGGCCACCGTCTGCGCGGCGATCGCCTCGTGCCGTGGCGGCGCGAAGGCGAAGCCGATATCGATCTGGTTGCGCAGCAGACCCTGCACGATCTCGTCGGTATGGTGGGTCAGTACCTGCACCTGGGTGTCGGGATGGCGCGCGCAGAAGCGCTGCAGCGCCGGCACCAGCAGCGGATCGGCCAGGCTCGGCGTCGCCGCCACGCGCAGGCGGCCGGCGCCCTTGTGGCGCAGGCTCTCGGAGACGCGCCGCACGCGGTCGATCTCGCCATATAGCCGTTCGACATCGCCATACAGCGCGGTGGCCTCGGGCGTCGGCCGCAGCCGGCCCTTGGCGCGGTCGAACAGCCGGAAGCCGAGCGAGGCCTCGGCATGCTGCAGCACGCGCGTGACCACCGGCTGCGAGACGTGCAGCAGCCGCGCCGCCTCGCTGACGGTACCGGTCAGCATCACGGCACGGAAGACCTCGATCTGTCGCAGGCGCATGGAATCCTCGGTAGCCGGGCGGGGTATAGCTGAAAGACATATTCTGGCACGTCTTCGCATTGGGCAGCCGCGCCGCCCTGCTCTACCCTTGCGGCATCGCAAACCGGTAGGGACGGATACGGCAATGAAGGTGGTGATCACCGGCGCCGGCGTGGTCGGCATGGCCACCGCCTGGCAATTGGCCAACGACGGCCACGAGGTCACGGTGCTGGAGCGGCGCGACGGTCCGGGGCTGGAGACCAGCTTCGCCAACGGCGGGCAGCTCAGCTACAGCTATGTGGCGCCGCTGGCCGGTCCCGGCGTGCTGGCCAAGGTGCCCGGCTGGCTGCTGCGCCGCGACGCGCCGCTGCGCTGGCGCCCGCGGCTGGACCCGGCCCAATGGCGCTGGCTGGCCGCCTTCGTCGGCGCCTGCAATGCCTCGCGCAGCGATGCGACCACGCGCAAGCTGCTGCGGCTGGCCTTTCATTCGCGCGACCGCATGCGCGCCTTCCTCGATCGGCACGACATCGATTTCGATTTTGCGCGGCGCGGCAAGCTGATCGTCCACCGCGACGCGGCCAGCTTCGATGCGGCGCGCCGGCTGCTGGACTACCAGGCCGGGCTCGGCAGCGAGCAGCATGCGCTGGACCGCGACGCCTGCGTGGCGCTGGAACCGGCGCTGGCCGGCATCCGCGACCAGATCGTCGGCGCGATCCATACGCCGAGCGAGGAAGTGGCCGATTGCCACCGCTTCTGCGTCGGGCTGGCCAATCTGCTGCGCCAGCACCCCAATGTGTCGCTGCGCTTCGGTACGGCGGTCCGCGCGATCGAACGCCGGGGCGACGCGGCCCGCGGCGTGCATACCGACAGCGGCTTCGAGGCCGCCGACGCGGTGGTGCTGGCCGGCGGCATCGGCAGCGCGACACTGCTGCGGCCGCTCGGACTGCGCGCGCCGCTGTGGCCGCTGAAGGGGTACAGCATCACCGTGCCCGTCGGCAGCGGCGCGCAGGCGCCCCATATCAGCGTCACCGACTTCGCCCGCAAGATCGTCTATGCCCGCATCGGCAATACGCTGCGCGTGGCCGGCATGGCCGACCTGACGCGGCCCGATACGCGCATCGACGAACGCCGCGCGGCAACGCTGCTGGACGAAACGCGCTCGGTGTTCGGCGGCATCGCCGGCGACCGCCCGCTGTCCGACCTGCAGCCCTGGGCCGGGCTGCGCCCTGCCACACCGAGCGGACTGCCACTGATCGGACAGTCGCGGCTGCGTCATCTGTGGCTCAACATCGGGCACGGGGGACTGGGGTTTACGCTGGCAATGGGCAGCGCGGGACTGCTGGCGGATATGATCGCGAAGCGGCCGCCCGCAGTCGATCCCGCCGACTACAGCGCGACGCTGGCGTAGCGCGCCACTGCCCGCGCAGTACAGGACAGAAGAGCGGAACGAGGAGCCGCCGCTTGCACGGCCCTTGCTAGCAGTACAACCAATGTCGCGTTTCAACAAGAGCCGTTCCACAACCAAGGAGAGCCTGACCATGAAACTGCCTACCGCCACCCGCACTGCGCCACGACAGGCGCGCCGTTCGCTGCGATCCGCCCTGGGCGCCGTGCTGACCGCCGCGCTCGCTTGCGGTGCGTTCGGCACCATCGGCGCCGCCCATGCCCAACAGAACGACACGTTGAGCAAGATCAAGCAGAACGGCGTGATCACCCTCGGCCATCGCGAATCGTCGATCCCGTTCTCCTATACCAATGGCCGCGAGGTCATGGGGTATTCGCACGAGATCATGATGGCCATCGTCGACAAGGTGAAGACGCAGCTGAACATGCCGAACCTGCAGGTGCGGATGATCCCGATCACCTCGCAGAACCGCATCTCGCTGATGCAGAACGGCACCATCGACCTCGAATGCGGTTCGACCACCAACAACCTCGAGCGCCAGAAGCAGGTCGGCTTCACCAACAGCCTGTTCGTCTACGGCATCCGCATGCTGGTGCGCAAGGACGCCGGCGTGAAGGACTTCGATGACCTGAAGGGCCGCAACGTCGTGACGACCGCCGGCACTACCGGTGAGCGCCTGCTGGTCAAGATGAACGGCGAGAAGGCGATGAACATGAACCTGACCGGCGCCAAGGACCACGGTCAGGCCTTCCTGATGCTGGAATCGGGCCGCGCGGTCGCCTTCGTCATGGACGAGCCGCTGCTGTACGGCGAACTGACCAAGGCCAAGAATCCCGGCGAATGGACCGTCGCCGGCACGCCGCTGCAGACCGAGAACTACGCCTGCATGCTGCGCAAGGACGATCCGCAATTCAAGGCGCTCGCCGACGGCGTGATCGCCGACCTGATGAAGTCGGGCAAGGCCGAGCAGCTGTACAAGAAGTGGTTCCAGTCGCCGATCCCGCCGCGCGGCATCAACATGAACTACCCGCTGTCGGCCGAGATGAAGGAACTGTTCGCGAACCCGAACGACAAGGCGTTCCAGTAAGCGCTTTCGGTTTCTCGCATCAGGAAGTCCGCGTCGGCGCTCGCGCGTCGATGCGGACTTTTCTCATTCTGCGCGCGCCTCCAATCGAAACGTAAAGTGCGTGCATTTTTCAGAAGCTTCCGGGTCCGCCGATCGGCAAGCTACGCAGGTCTCAATACGGTATCGCCGATCATGGTTCAGACCTACGACTCCTGCTACAAGCTGCTGTTCTCCACGCCCGACCTGGTGCGCGAACTGGTCACCGCATTCGTCGAGAACGACTGGCTGCGCAGCCTCGATTTCGAAACGCTGGAGAAAATTCCCCCGCAATACGTTGGCGACAACTTGCGCCAACGCGCCAATGATGTGGTCTGGCGCGTCCGCGCCGATGACGATTGGCTCTACCTCTACATGCCGATCGAATTCCAGAGCACCGTCGACCCCTATATGGCGGTGCGGGTCATGGAATATATGGGACTGCTCTATCAGGACCTCGGCCGCCGCAAGAACGTGCTCGCGGATCGCAAGCTGCCGCCCGTGCTGCCGCTGGTGATGTACACCGGCAAGGCACCGTGGACCGCGCCTACCGATATTGCGTCGATGGTCACTGCCGCTCCCCGCCTGGCAGCAAGGTTCCAGCCTCAACTCGCCTACCTGCTGATCGATACGAGCCAGTATCGGGACCGCGATCTGCAGGCGCTGAACAATCGCGTGGCCATGGTGATCCTGATCGAGCGCGGGGATCTCGATCGTCTGCCGGAACTGGTCGATCAACTGAACGAGATGATCGCTGGCGACGTCGAACTGCACCGGATTTTTTCGATCTGGATGCGTCAACTACTCCATCGCCGGAGCGACGGGGTTCTGTTGCTGCCGGAGGTGGTCAACCTGAAGGAGGTCAATATGAGCCTGGTGTTGTCGTTGGACAAAATGAAGCAGGACAGCAAGGTCGAAGGTGAAGCGTACGTTCTGCAGAAGGTGTTGAGTCAGCGTTTCGGCCCGCTGTCGCCGGACATCGCGTCGCGGATCGCGGCAGCCAAGGCCTCGCAAATTGAAGCCTGGATAGATCGGCTTGGTGCGGCCGGATGCCTCGACGACGTCTTCAGTCACCACACTGAAGGACTGGTCGCCGCCTGATTGCCGGAGTGCCAGATCGATTGAGACAGCTCGCTTGAGACTGGACGAAAGCACCGCCCAAAACAAAAACCCCCGAAGGCAGGCCTTCGGGGGTTTTGCACTACTGGCGGAGAGGGTGGGATTCGAACCCACGGTACCGTTGCCGGTACGCCTGATTTCGAGTCAGGTACATTCGACCACTCTGCCACCTCTCCTGAACTGGTCGCGTTGCGGCGAAACCGAGATTATAGAGAAGTCAAAAACAGACTGCAAGAGGGTCGGCACGTTTTTCCCGTGACTTCCTGCTGCCTGGTTCATCCACCTCAGGCCTCGGGTTCGAGCCGCGTCAGGCCGCCCAGATACGGCTGCAGCGCGGTCGGCACGGTGACCGAACCGTCCGCGTTCTGGTAGTTCTCGAGGATCGCCACCAGCGTGCGGCCGACCGCCAGGCCGGAGCCGTTCAGCGTGTGCACCAGCTCGGGCTTGCCCTGACCGGCGCGGCAGCGTGCCTGCATGCGGCGCGCCTGGAAGTCGCCCATGTTCGAGCACGAGCTGATCTCGCGATAGGTGTTCTGCGCGGGGATCCAGACTTCGAGGTCGTAGGTCTTGGTGCTGCCGAAGCCCATGTCGCCGGTGCACAGCACGATGGTGCGGAACGGCAGGTCCAGCTTCTTCAGGATCGCCTCGGCATGGCCGGTCAGTTGTTCGAGCGCGTCGAACGAGGCCTCCGGGCGCACGATATGGACCAGCTCGACCTTGTCGAACTGATGCTGGCGGATCATGCCGCGCGTGTCCTTGCCGTACGAACCGGCCTCCGAGCGGAAGCACGGCGTATGGGCGACGAAACGCAGCGGCAGTTCGTCGGCCGACGCGATGACGTCGCGCATCAGATTGGTCAGCGGCACCTCGGCGGTCGGAATCAGGTAGTAATTCTCGGTCCGCTCGCCGCCGTCCGCGCCCTCGCCGCCCACCTGGCGCGGCACCTTGAACAGGTCATCCTCGAACTTGGGCAGCTGGCCGGTGCCGCGCATCGATGCCGCATTGACGATGTACGGCACGTACATCTCGGTGTAGCCGTGCTCGAGCGTATGGGTATCGAGCATCAGCTGCACCAGCGCGCGATGCATGCGGGCGATGCCGCCGCGCAGTACCGCGAAGCGCGAGCCGGTGATCTTGGCCGCGCTCTCGAAATCGAGGCCGAGCCGCTCGCCGACGTCGACGTGGTCGCGCACCGGGAAGTCGAAGCTGCGCGGCGTGCCGACGCGGCGCACTTCGACGTTGTCGTTCTCGTCCTTGCCGACCGGCACGCTGTCGTGCGGCAGATTCGGCAGCGACAGCATCAGCTGCTGCAGCTGGGCCTGGATGTCGTCGAGCCGCGCCGCCGATTCCTTCAGCGTGTCGCCGATGCCGCCGACCTCGGCCATCAGCGCCGACGCGTCCTCGCCCTTGCCCTTGGCCATGCCGATCTGCTTGGACAGCGTGTTGCGGCGGGCCTGCAGTTCCTCGGTGCGGGTCTGCAGTTGCTTGCGCTCGCTTTCGAGCGCCTGGAAGGCGCCCAGGTCGAGTTGGAATCCACGCGTGGCAAGGCGTTGTGCCACGGCGTCGGGGTCTTTGCGGAGCAGCTGGATGTCGAGCATGTTTGCGGGAAAAGCGTGCGGTCGGAGCGATCGGGAGGCGGCTGGCATGCCGCCGAACCGCATATTTTACTGCACCGCGGCAGCGCCCGGCCGGGATGGCGGCTGAGGGCCGCGGCCCGCTACGCGTCGCCCTCGTCCGCCTTGCCGCCCTTGCCCGACGGCTGGCTCTTCTGGCGGCGATGCCAGGCGTCGTCCAGCTCGCGCAGGTGGCGCAGCTTGTCGCCGATCTTGCCCTCGAGGCCGCGCGGCGTCGGCTGATACCAGCCCTGCGCCTTCAGGTCATCGGGGAAATAGTGTTCGCCGGCGGCATAGGCTTCGGGCTCGTCGTGCGCGTAGCGGTAGGCATGGCCGTAGCCGAGCTCCTTCATCAGCCTGGTCGGCGCATTGCGCAGATGGACCGGCACCGCGCGCGACTTGTCCTTGGCGACGAAGGCCCGCGCCGCGTTGTAGGCGTTGTAGCCGGCGTTCGACTTGGGCGCGACCGCCAGGTAGATCAGCGCCTGCGCCAGCGCCAGCTCGCCCTCGGGCGAGCCCAGGCGCTCGTAGGTCTCGGCCGCGTCCAGCGTCATCCGTGCCGCGCGGGGATCGGCCAGGCCGATGTCCTCCCACGCCATCCGCACGATGCGGCGAGCCAGATAGCGCGGATCGGCACCGCCGTCCAGCATGCGGCAGAACCAGTACAGCGCCGCATCGGGGTCGGAGCCGCGCACCGACTTGTGCAGCGCGCTGATCTGGTCGTAGAACGCGTCGCCACCCTTGTCGAAGCGGCGCAGGTTCTCCGACAGCGCGCTGCCCAGCAGCGCCTTGTCGATCGTCTGCGCGCCAGCGGTACGCGCGGCGCGCGCGACGATCTCGATATTGTTCAGCAGCTTGCGGCCATCGCCGTCGGCGGACGCGACGATCAACTGCAGCGCCTCGTCGTCCCAGGCGACGCCGCCCAGCGCCTCGCTGGCGCGCAGGGCCAGCTGGCGCAGTTCCGCATCGTCCAGGCTCTTGAGCACATAGACCGCGGCCCGCGACAGCAACGCGCCGTTGACCTCGAACGACGGGTTCTCGGTGGTCGCGCCGATGAAGGTGAACAACCCGCTTTCCACGTGCGGCAGGAAGGCGTCCTGCTGGCTCTTGTTGAAGCGGTGGACCTCGTCGACGAATACCAGCGTCCGGCGCCCGTGCGCACGGTATTGCTCGGCGCGCTCGACCGCCTCCCGGATGTCCTTGACGCCGGACAGCACCGCCGACAGCGCGATGAACTCGGCATCGAAGGCATCGGCCATCAGCCGCGCCAGCGTGGTCTTGCCGACGCCGGGCGGGCCCCACAGGATCATCGAATGCGGCTCGCCCGATTCGAAGGCCACGCGCAGCGGCTTGCCGGGGCCGAGCAGATGCTGCTGGCCAATGACCTCATCGATATTGCGCGGGCGCAGCCGTTCGGCCAGCGGTTGGCGGGAAGCGTCGGAGGGTTCGGAAAACAGCGTGTCCGGCACGGTGGTCAAAGGCTTGGGAAGGCTTGGGTTCAGTGCAGGCGGCTGCAAGCGGCGCGGCCGGCCAAAGCGCCAGTGTAGTGCATCCGTACGCGGCGCCGCCCGGCGGGGATCGGGCTCGCCGCGCTAGCGCGGAAACGCCACCACATCGTCGACCTCGACGCGGATGCCGATCCAGTCGCCGACGCCGTGGTCGTGGTGCGACGGCGCCAGCGACAGCACCCTGCCGCCGCTGGCCAGCCGCAGCGTGTAGAGAATCTCGGCGCCGCGGAAGGCCTTGTGCAGGATCTGCGCGCGCAGCGCGCTGGCATCGTCGTGCAGGATGTCGTCGGGGCGGATCAGCACGTCGACTTCGGCCACGCCGGGCGGCAAAGCGAGGCCGTCGCGGCTGTGCAGCGTGCCCAGTTCACAGTCGAGCTGTCCCGGCGCGGTGACGCGGGCGGGCATCAGCACGCCCTGCCCGATGAAGTCGCCGACGAAGCGCGTGGCGGGCTTGTGATAGAGCTGATGGGCGGTGCCCCACTGCTCGATCACGCCGGCGTGCATCACGCCGATCTCGTCGGCCATCGCGAACGCTTCGAGCTGGTCGTGGGTCACCAGGATCGCGGTCGCGCCCTGGGCCTTCAGGATCGCGCGCACCTCCAGGCTCAGGCGTTCACGCAGGTCCACGTCGAGGTTGGAAAACGGCTCGTCGAGCAGCAGCAGTTCGGGCCGCGGCGCCAGCGCGCGGGCCAGCGCCACGCGCTGCTGCTGGCCGCCGGACAGTTCGTGCGGAAAGCGCGCGCCGGCGCCCGCCAGGCCGACCAGCTCGAGCACTTCGGCGACACGCTCGCGCCGAGCCTGCCGGCTGTCCCGATGCAGGCCGAAGGCGACGTTGTCGGCCACGCTCAGATGCGGGAACAGCGCGTAGTCCTGGAACACCATGCCGACGCGCCGCCGTTCGGGCGGCACCGCCAGGCCCGGTGCCGACACCGGTTGCCCGTCCAGCACGATGCGCCCGGCACGCAGCGGCTCGAAGCCCGCGATGGCCCGCAGCACGGTGGTCTTGCCGCAGCCGCTCGGGCCGAGCAGGCAGCCGATGCTGCCGCGCGCCAGCGAAAACGACAGGTCTTCGATGACGATCTGGCTGTCGAAACCGTGGCGGATGTGCTCGACCTCCAGCACCAGATCGGGCGGCACGCTTGTTGAAGCAGCGGCAGGGACAGCGGCGGCGGCGGGCTCCGCAGAAGCGGTCGGCGTGGCGGGTGCCGTAGGCGCCGTCGGAGGCGCGGTATCGAGATCGAAGGCGGACATGCGAATCATTATAAGTATCAGCAACGCCGGACCGGCGATTGATAGAATGCCCAAGCCGCGCCGTCCGCGGCACTTCTTCCCAGCCGATCGCCGCGCATGTCCCTGCTCCATCCCGTCCGATTGCCCGATAGCGACCCTGCCGGTCTGGCACGGCGCGGCCAGCGGCTGACGGCCATCCATCCGCTGTCCTTCGCGGCGGGCGTGGTGGCCCTGCTGATCGCGGTGCCGATCCTGGTGGTGGCGGCCAGCCTGCTGACCCCGAGCACCGAGACCTGGCACCACCTGGTCGACACGGTGCTGGCCGAATACATCGCCAATACGCTGTGGCTGCTGGCCGGCGTCGCCGTCGGCGTGCTGCTGCTCGGCGTGCCGACCGCATGGCTGGTCTGCACCTACCGCTTCCCCGGCCGCGGCCTGATGGAATGGGCGCTGGTGCTGCCGCTGGCGATGCCGGCCTACGTGATCGCCTACGCCTATACCGACGCGCTGCAGTTCGCCGGCCCGGTGCAGGGCTGGCTGCGCGCGCTGACCGGCTGGGGCGCGCGCGATTACTGGTTTCCGGACGTGCGGACGCTGGGCGGCGCGATCGTGCTGTTCTCGCTGGTGCTCTACCCCTACGTCTACCTGACCGCCCGCGCCGCCTTCCTGCAGCAGACGCTGAACACGCTGGAGGCGGCACGCCTGCTGGGCCACGGACCCTGGCGCAGCGTGCTGCGCGTGGTGCTGCCGCTGGCGCGTCCCGGCATCGCGGCCGGCACCGCGCTGGCCATGATGGAGACGCTGGCGGACTTCGGCACCGTCGCCTACTTCGCGATCCCGACCTTCTCGACGGGCATCTACCGCGCCTGGTTCTCGCTCGGTGACAAGAGCGCGGCGGCGCAACTGTCGGCCTGCATGCTGGCCTTCGTGATCGCGATCCTGGTGGCGGAACGGATCTCGCGCGGCCGGGCCCGCGTGCATGGCGGCCAGCGCCGCGCGCCGGCCTATCGGCTGACGGGTTGGCGAGGCTGGGCCGCGCTGGCGGCGTGCGCGCTGCCGGTGCTGCTGGGCTTCCTGGTGCCGGCGCTGATGCTGTTCGAGATGGCCTTCACCGACGGCGATGCGCAGTTCGGCCCGCGCTTCGTCGGGCTGGTCCGCAACAGCTTCCTGCTGGCGAGCGTCACGGCGCTCGCGGCGGTGCTGATCGCGCTGGCGATCGGCTATGCCGGCCGGCTCGGCCGGGGCTGGCCGATGCGGGCGCTGCTGCGGCTGTGCGGCATGGGCTATGCGCTGCCGGGCTCCGTGATCGCGGTGGGCGTGCTGGTGCCGGTCGCGCGGCTCGACAATGCGATCGCCGGCTGGATCCAGCAGCTGACCGGCGTGTCGCCGGGCCTGCTGCTGACCGGGGGCATCGCGGCGCTGGTCTATGCCTATCTGGTGCGCTTTCTCGGCGTCGCGCTGCAGACCGTCAACGCCGGATTGGCGAAGATCACGCCCAGCATGGACACCGCGGCCCGCAGCCTCGGCCACGGTCCGGCCGCGACGCTGCGCCGCGTCCATCTGCCGATGCTGCGCGGCAGCCTGCTGACCGCGGCGCTGATCGTCTTCGTCGACGTGATGAAGGAGCTGCCGGCCACCTTCGTGATGCGCCCGTTCAATTTCGACACGCTGGCCGTGCAGGCCTACAACCTCGCCGCCGACGAGCGGCTCGCCGAGGCCGCGACCGCCTCGCTGGTGATTGTGCTGGTCGGGCTGATTCCGGTGATCGTGCTGTCGCGGCAGATCCGCCGCAGCGCGCAGGACTGAACCAGCGGCACGCAGCCCCGCTCGCGGCGTACCTGCATGGGGTGCAGGCTCGCTGCCCGCTCTCCATGTCCAGCTAAAGCCCACCGCGATTTCCGCCGATATCCCGTGAATGCCAAGCTGGGCCGCGCAAGCCGGCCCGCTTTCCTCGAACTCGATGGGCGGGAGTCGTATGCAAATTCGTTACCGGATGCTGGTCTTCAAGATGTCGCGCCTGGCCAGCCAGAACAAGCTGACGGCGGTGCAGGAGATCGGCTTCGCCACCGAGCTCGCCGAATTGGTGGTCAAGGAAGGCATCGCCGAGCGGGTGGTGCAGGAACTGTTCGACGATGACCATCCGCAGCTGCGCCGCATCGCCGTCAATGCGATCCGCCGCACCGGCCGCTTCGACGTGCCGGGCCTGCAGGCGGCGCTGCTGCGCAGGTTGTCCGATGCCGAACCGTGGCTGCGCCACGATGCGGTCTGGGTCATTCAGGAAGCGGCGATGGACGGCGGGCTGGTCCGCGCAGGGCTGCGCCGGCTGGCGGGCACCGTGCAATTGCCGCAGGACGCGGTACGTGCCAAGTCCAATCCCGGCGATGCGCTGCTGCAGGCCCAGGTGCGCGCGCGCCAGGCGCTCGATGCCTTGCTGAAGAAGGATGCGCAGGCCGCGCTGGCGGCGCTGCGGGCCACGCTGGCGACGTTTGCCGCGTTGAATCAGGAGCCGTATGGAACCGGCACCGTGGGCCAGATGAACCTGGCGCGGCGCGAACTGCAACGCCGCATGGCGAAGCGGGCCTTGTCGAGCAGCACGCGGCTGACCTTCCGCCGCGTCGAGGGGCCGGACGGCAAGGCGGCGTTCGCGGAGACAGCCAGCACCGCCAGGTCTGGCCAGACCAGTGACGACGCGGCCGGCGATCCGTCGTGAGGATCCGCGCCGGCCGCGGCCTTCAGCGAGCGATCACTTGAAGCCGGCCTTGTCCGCCAGCTTCTGCGCGACCGGCTGATACTTGCCGAGTTCGGCCACGTTGATCCGGTCGGCCTTGAAGCTGCCCATCGCCTCCAGCGCCGGATTGCCGACCTTGACGCTCGGCACCACCGGCCACTCGTTGTTGCCGTTGGCGAAGTAGGCCTGCGCCTCGTCGCTGGCGAGATACTCCAGGAACTTGACCGCCGACTCCTTGTTCGGCGCGTGCTTGAGCATGCCGCCGCCCGAGATGTTCATGTGCACGCCCTGGCTGTCCTGGTTCGGCCACACCACGCCGAGCTTGTCGGCCACCGCCTTGTCCTCGGGCTTGGTCGACTTCAGCAGGCGCGCGATGTAGTAGGTGTTGGAGATCGCCAGATCGCATTCGCCGGCGGCCACGGCCTTCAGCTGGTCGGTGTCGCCGCCCTTGGGCGTGCGCGCCAGGTTGGCGACCACACCTTGCGCCCAGCGCTCGGTCTTCGCTTCGCCGTCATGCGCGATCAGGCTCGAGATCAGCGACAGGTTGTAGACGTGGCCGCTCGAGCGCGTGCACAGCTTGCCCTTCCACTTCGGGTCCGCCAGGTCCTCGTAGGTCTTGATGTCGCCCGGCTTGACGGTGTCCTTGTTGTACGCGATCACGCGGGCGCGCGCCGAGAAGCCGAACCATTCGCCGTTGGGATCGCGAAAGTTGGCGGGGATGCGCGATTCGAGCACCTTCGACTTGACCGGTGCGAACACGCCGGCCTGCTGGGCGCGCCACAGGCGGCCGATATCGACCGTGATGAACACATCGGCCGGGCTGTTGGCGCCCTCGCTCTTGATCCGCTCGAGCAGCGGATCCTCCTGGCCCTCGATGCGATTGATCTTGATGCCGGTCTGCTTGGTGAAGTTGCTGTACAGCGCCTCGTCGGTCTGATAGTGCCGGGCCGTATAGAGATTCAGCACCTTTTCCTGGGCGCCCTGGGCCATCGCGGACAGGGGCATCGACGCGGCGCTGGCCGCCATGGCGAGAGCTGCCGCGGTGGGCAGCAGACGACGAAACACGTACATGGACTCCTCCGGGCTTTGCGGTTCCGCCGCTGTCCGAATGTCAGCGGGCGAGCGCAAACAATAATGATTCCCGTTTTCGGCGTCAATGTCGGTTTCCCCGCGTGGAACGGCCGCGACAGGGACGGACAGGGACGGTGAACAGCCGATTTACAGGCGAGAACGTCGCCAGGCCCAAGTGCTGGACTTCAGCCGCCGGCGCGAGACACCAGCGCGCCGACCGCGTCTGCCGGCAGCGGCCCGTGGCAGCCGCGTTCGCCGCCGCGCCGCTGCGTCACCAGCCAGACCCGGTCGGGCTGGCCGGTCGGACGCATCAGC
>NZ_AMPR02000469.1:0-16020 GCF_000307735.3 Cupriavidus sp. HPC(L)
CGGCTACACCTCGCAGCTGGAGTACGCCCAGGCGCGCGCCGAGTACGAGTCCCCCGCGCAGGCGGTGCCGCAGGCCGAGCTGGCCGTCGCCCGCCAGGAGAACGCCTTGCTGCTGCTGATCGGCGACTCGCCATCGGGGGAGATCGCGCGCGGCGCCGCGCTGTCCGCCCTGCGGCCTCCACCGGTCCCCGACGGCCTGCCCGCCGACCTGCTGCGGCGGCGGCCCGACATCGCGCAGGCCGAATTCCAGCTGGCCGTGAGCGATGCCAACCTGAGCGCCGCGCGCAAGGCCTTCCTGCCACGGCTGCATCTGTCGGGATCGGCCGGCCTGCTGTATGCGAGCGGCGTCGCCAGCCCGGTCCGCATCTGGTCGCTCGGCGGCAGCATCCTGGCACCGCTGTTCGAGGGCGGCCGCATCGAGGCCGGCGCGCAGGTCGCCACGGCCCAGCGCGATCAGGCCGCCTTCGCCTATCGCCGCACCGCGCTGACCGCCTTTCGGGAGGTCAACGACAACCTCGCGGCGCTGCGCCAGCTGGAGGCGCAGGTGCTGCATCTGGGCCAGCAGCGCGATGCCCTCGCGGCCGCGCTGCGCCACGCAACCAACCGCTATCGCGCCGGCTATTCGCCGTATCTGGAGCAGCTCGATGCGCAGCGCGGACTGCTGAGCGCGGAGCTGAGCCTGATCCAGGCACAGGCGGACTGGCTCAATGCCAGCGTGGCGTTGTACCAGGCGATGGGGGGCGGCTGGTCGCGCACCGATTGAGGGTCGATCAGGGGTCGATTGATCGCCGGTCCGACCTCATTCCAGAACAACGCCAGCCGCCTTCCCGACCCGGCTCCACTTGTCGATGTCCGCCTTCTGGAAGTCGGCAAGCCGCTGCGGCGTGCCGCCCACTACGTTGATGCCGAGCCGATCCAGTTGCGCCACGACCTCCGGGTCCTTCAGCGCACGGTTGATCTCGGTGTTCAGCCGCAGCACCACTGCGGACGGCGTCCCCGCCGGCGCGAAGATTCCCTGCCAATGCTCCGCCTCGAAGTCGGGCACGCCGGCCTCGGCCATGGTCGGCACCGCGGGCAGGTTGGCGACGCGCGCCTTGGTCGCCACGGCCAGGGCCCGCAGCTTGCCAGACTGCACCAGCGGCAGAATGGGCGCCGTCGGTGCGAACATCAAGTCGACATGCCCGGCCATCACGTCCTGGATCGCCGGAATATCGCCCTTGTACGGCACGTGGGTGATGTTCAGCTTCTGCTGCTCCTTCAGCAGCTCGGCCGACATCTGCAGGATCGTGCCGGTACCGCCGGAGGCATAGCTCAGTTTGCCCGGCTGCTTGCGCGCGGCAGCAAGCAGGCTGGCGACATCGCGATACGGGCTGTCGGCCCCGACCACCAGCACGCTCGGAATCGTGCCCACCAGAGCGATCGGCGTGAATCCCTTGACGGCATCGTACGTTGGCCGCGGGTTCAACGCGGGCCCGATGGCATGGGACGCGGTCGATGCGCCGAGCAGCGTATAGCCATCGGGCTGTGCCCGCGCAACGAAGGCCGAGCCGATGGCCCCGGTGGCCCCCGGCTTGTTCTCGACGACGACGGTGGTCTGCAACGCCTTGCCGAGCTTCTGCGCAACCAGCCGCGCGATGATGTCGGTGGTCCCGCCCGCCGGATAGGGAACGACATAGGTAATCGGCCTGCTCGGCCAGTCGGATTGCGCCGAGGCTGACAGCGGTGCGCCGATGGATGCGGCTAGCATCGCGAAGGCCAGCGACGAGCAAAGGTGCCGGCGGATGCCGCGGTTCCCTGCCATAAGGGTCTCCTGTTCTGTCTTGTTCATGTTGTTGATGTCTTGATGTTCTTCACGATCGACCGAAGCCGTATAGCTGTCGCGGGTTGTCGGCCAGAATCTGCCGGCAGACGGCCTCGTTGCCGCACCAGTCTCGAAACAGCACCAGCATCGCCGCATCGTCGATCGGCGCGGCACCGGCCGCGCGCAGCGTCGGGTGTGGCCAGTCCGAGCCCCAGACCATGCGCTGCGGCGCCAGCGCGATGTACCTCGATGCCAGTTCGGCGACGTCGCGATAGTGCGGTGGACCATCGCGCGACTCGATATAGGGGGCCGACAGCTTGACCCATGCCTTGCCGGCCTGGACCAGATCGGCAATCACGCCGTAGCCGCGCTCGGCCTCCGCGGTGCCGAACGGCAAATGGCCGTAGTGATCGAACACCATCGGCACCGGCAGCCGCCGCAGCGTCGTGGCCATATCGGGCAGCCACCCCGCCGGCAGATTGAGCTGCGCGTGCCAGCCCAAGGGCGCGATGCGCGCGGCCAGCGCCGGCAACGCACCGGCATCGACCGGCCCCGGCATCGTCAGGTTGAAACGGATCCCACGGATGCCGCCTCGATGCAGCCGGTCCAGCTCGGCATCGTCCACGTCCGCGCCGACGACGGCCACGCCGCGGGCTTCCGCGCCCAATTGCGCAATTGCATCCAGCGTGCAGCGGTTGTCGCTGCCGTAGGTCGACGGTGTCACGACGACCGTCCGCGTCGTACCCTGTGCCCGCTGCACGATCCGATACGCCGCCACGGTGGCGTCCGGCGGCCGCAGCGTCGCACCGGCGGCGACCGGGTAGCGACGGTCGTAGACGTGCATGTGGCAATCGCAAGCGTGCGCCAGCACGGCGGCACCCTCACCTGCCATACCGGCCGCTCCCCGCGCCATGCACCGGCGCGCCGCGTTGCGGCATCTCGATCCGCAGAATCGAGCTGGAGGTCGATTCGGTCATGAACAGCGTGGTGCCGTCGTCGCCGCCGAAGCAGGCATTGGTCAGCGATGTCCCCACGGGGCTGCGGATCACCTCCACTGGCTCGGCGCGCGGGTTCAGCACCCACAGATAGCCCAAGCCGGGATTGGCGACGAGCAGATGACCGTCGGCACGCATCGCCAGGCCGTCCGGGCCGCTGGGCCCGTAGCTCGTGAAGAACTGGCCGACCTTGCTGACCGAACCGTCGGCCTGCAGCGGAACGCGCCAGACGCAGTTGCCCCGCGTCATGGCGACGAACAGCACGGTTTCGTCCGCCGACAGCACCAGTCCATTCGGGCTCGGCGCGTTGGAGATCAGCACGTCAAGTTTTCCGTCCGGCGCCAGCCGATAGACGCGGCCGCTCGGATCGTGCATGCCGGTCTGCCCCTGGTCGGTGAAGTACAGGTTGCCGCGCGAGTCGAAGGTCAGGTCGTTGACGCCGCGGAAGCGCTCGCTGTTGCGCCGTTCCAGCCAGGGCCGCACGGTGCCCGATCGGGCATCGAGCAGCATCAGCCCGTTGCGGTAGTCGGTGATCAGGAACGCGTCGCCACCGAGCCACTTCATGCCGTTCGGTTCGCCGTCATACTGCGCGACCAGTTCCCAATCGCCGCGTGGCGAGATCCGGAAGATCCGCCCGAACGGGATGTCGGTGAACCACAGGCAACCGTTGGCCCATACCGGCCCTTCGAGGAAGGCGTCGATCGCGGCGCCGCCGCGATTGGCACGGGCCCAATCGGAGGCAACGCCCCGGCATCGCAGGGCATCGGGAAGCGACGTAAACACTTCGGCATCGCGCAGCGCGGGTTGGGTCAGTAACAGCATCGGTTCGGCTCCCTGTTGTGCGTCGGCCCGCGCCGGCTCATTGCTTCTCGATGTTGGCGCGCTGCGCCACCGTCGCCCATTGCGCGGTCTCGCGCTGGATCAGGCTGGCAAAGCCGGCGGTGTCGAGATTGCCCGGCTGAGCACCCATATTGGCGAGAAACGCCTTGATGTCCGGCGTGCTGAGCGCCTGGTGGACTGCCTTCTGCAGCGTCTGCACGACTTCGGGGGGCGTCCCCTTGGGCGCGGCGAGCCCCGACCAATTGAACTGGCTGAAGCCTGGCACGCCGCCCTCGGCGAAGGTCGGTACATCGGGCAGCGCTGCCGCCCGCTGCGTGCCGCTGATCGCGAGCAGGCGGATCTGCTTGCCCTTGACCTGCGACAGCACGCTGGGCGTCGACAGCACCAGCACGTCGATGTTGCCCGACAACAGTCCGACCATGGCGTCTGCGGCGCCCTTGTACGGTACATGCATCAGCTGGATGCCGGCGGCCTGCTGGAACGCCTCGGTCGCAAAGTGCGGCGCGCTGCCGGCCCCGCCCGAGCCGAACGTCACGGTATCCGGGTGCGCACGCGCGTGGGCGACCAGCGCGGCCAGGTCCTTGAAACGGGAATCCGCCTTGACGCCAAGCACCACCGGAGAGAACGCAAACGGTGCGATCGGCACCAGCGCGGACTGATGATCCCAGTTCAGCTTGCGGAACACGTAAGGCAGCGTCGTGTACGAATTGTCGTTGGCGAGCAGCGTATAGCCGTCGGCCGGCGCATTGACGACCGTGCCGGTGCCGATGGTGCCCGACGCGCCGGGCTTGTTCTCGACGACGAAGCTCTGGCCGAGTTGGACCGACAGTTGCTGCGCCACCTTGCGGGTGACGACGTCCACTGCGCCACCGGGCGGGTTCGGCACGATGATGCGGACCGGCTTGTCGGGATAGGCTGCGAATGCGGCGCCGGCGCTGATCAGGGTCGTGGCCAGCAGCACGGTGCGGCCGATAGCGGCTGCGGCGGCAGCCAGGCGGTAAGTCGTTTTCACAGTTGTCTCCATAACGCGGTTGGCCGCGGCGATCTTGTGTCGCGGCTGGCGCGGCGCGATGGCGGCGCCAGCAGCAAGAAGTCCTCAGGTGGCGACCGTGGCCTCCAGCACGTCCAGTACGTTGCGCACGGCACCGATGCCCATCTTCACGTAGGCGGCATCGCTGACCCCGCCGATGTGCGGCGACAGAATCAGTTGCGGAATGTCGCGAAACGGGTGAGGAGACGGCAGCGGTTCGCTCTCGAAGCTGTCGAGCCCGGCCGCATACAGCTTGCCGGCCGCCATCGCCTCGACCAGCGCCGCCTCGTCGATCAATCCGCCCCGCGCCGTGTTGACGAGGATCGCACCATCCTTGAAGGTCACCAGCGTTTCGCGATCGAGCATGCGGCGGTTCTCGTCCGTCAGCGGGCAATGCAGCGACACCACGTCGGCGTTGCGGTAGAGCGCCGGCAGTTCCACCAGTTCGACGCCCTCCGGCACAGTGCGGGCAAAGGGATCGAAGGCGAGCACGCGCATGCCCATCGCCTGGCCGATGACGGCCACGCGGCGGCCAATCTCCCCGAGGCCGATGATGCCCAGCGTGCGGCCGGACAGCTCGATCGTCTTGTGGGCGGCCTTGTCCCAGTGTCCGGCCCGCATCCTGCCATGCAGTTGCGGCACGGACTTGGCACAGGCAAGGATCAGCGCCCAGGCATGTTCGGCGACCGCCGCCGCGTTTGCGCCGACCGCTGCCTTCACCGCGATCCCGCGCCTGGCGGCTGCCACCTGGTCGATCACATCGATGCCGCTGCCATGCTTGGAGATGACCTTCAGCGCCGGGGCGGCGTCCATGATGTCGGCCCCGACCTTGCCGTAGCGGACGATGATGCCGGCCGGATTTGTCTGCCTGGCCAGCGCCACGAGATCGTCGGGCTGCGGCGCCTTGCCGGCGAACACGACGTCGTAGTCGCGCAGCAGGTCCAGCGCCGGCTGCGCGAGATCGGCGGCCGTGACCAGAATGACGGAGCGGGTCATTACAGCACCTCCCCTTCCTTCAGCACGCCCGCGGTCACCAGCGCGGCGAGCAGCCACGGCGCATTGGTCTTGCCCTCCCGAATCTGCGCAATCCGGCGGGCCTCGGCCTCTTCCTTGTGCGCGGCCAGCGGCAGCAGCGACTCGATCTTCTCGCGCTCGACCACCACCAGGCCATCGGCGTCGCCGCTGACGAAGTCGCCCGGATTCACGGTGACGCCGCCGATCGAGACCGGGTGGCCGATGCGGCCGGCCACTTCCTTGGTCGGACCGTTGGGATTGGTGCCCACCGAGAACACCGGGAAATCGAGCGCCTCGATCTCGAGGCTGTCCCGCACCGCGCCATCCATCACCACGCCGGCAAGACCGCGCTGACGCGCCGCGTTCATCATGATCGCGCCCATCAGCGCGGAGGTCTGGTCGCCCTTCCCGTCGATGACCAGCACATCGCCGGGCTGCGCCAGCGCCAGCGCCGCGTGAATCATCAGGTTGTCGCCGGGCCGCACTTCCACGGTAAACGCGGGCCCGGCCAGCTTCATCTGCGGACGCAGCGGCTTGATGCGGCCGTGCACCGCGCCGCGGCGACCCGCGACGTCGGCAAGGATGGCAGGCTGGAATCGGGCGGCGCGCGCGACGATATCGGGCGACACGCGCTCGAACGACTTCAGGATGTTGGGCAGGGCCATGGTGCTACTCCGTGAGGCAGAAAGGATCGGATGGAATCGGATGGAATCGGATGGAATCGGATGGAATCGGATGGAATCGGATCGGATGGGGACGGCGGGCGGGATGATCGAAGACGTCAATCCAGCGTGGTGCCGGACGCCTTGACGACCGCTGCCCAGCGCGCGATGTCCTGACGGATCAGCGCGCCAAATTGATCGGGCGTACCGCTAAGCACGGTTGCGCCCTGGTCGTTCAGCTTCTTCTTCAGCTCGGCCGCTTGCAGCGCCTTGTTGAACTCCGCGTTCAGGCGCACGACGATGTCCTTTGGCGTGGAGGCCGGGGCCACGAAACCGAACCAGGTCGAGGCCTCGAAGCCCTTCACGTTGGACTCCGCAAAGGTCGGCACCTGCGGCAGGTCGGCGACGCGGCCGGTCGACGTGACGGCCAGCGCCCGCAGCTTGCCGTTGCGGATATGGCCGAGCAGGCTGGGCACCGAGGCCATGTACAGGTCGACCTGGCCGCCGATCAGGTCATTGACCGCCTGCGCCGCGCCCTTGTACGGAATATGGGTCAGTTCGATGCCGGCCGTTTTCTGGAACAGCTCGCCGGCGAGGTGTGCCACGGTGCCGTTGCCCGGCGAGGCGAAATTGATGGCCGATGGCCTGGCACGCGAGGCGCTGATGACTTCGCCCAGGGTCTTGTAGGGCGAGGTCGTCGACGTCGCCAGCACCAGCGGCGCACTGGCCACCAGCGC
Source organism: Cupriavidus sp. HPC(L) (assembly GCF_000307735.3). Taxonomy (NCBI): domain Bacteria; kingdom Pseudomonadati; phylum Pseudomonadota; class Betaproteobacteria; order Burkholderiales; family Burkholderiaceae; genus Cupriavidus; species Cupriavidus sp. HPC(L). The sequence goes on from NZ_AMPR02000469.1 coordinate 7,080, forward strand.
GATCGGCGCGAGGTCGGTCAGCGGCTTGTACGGAAGGCGGGGATAGAGCGTGGCGTTGATGGCCAGATTGCTAGTCTGGCCCAGCGCGATCGTGTAGCCATCCGCGGGCGCCTTGGCCACGGCATCGATGCCGAGATTGCCGCCCGAGCCGGGCTTGTTCTCGACGACGAAGGTCCATCCGGTCGACAGCGCCACCCGGTTAGTGACCTCGCGGGCAATGATGTCGGTCCCGCCGCCCGCGGGAAACGGCACGACCACGCGGATCGGCTTGGCGGGATAGCCGGCAGCGGCGGTAGTGGCGGTGGCAGCGGTGGAAGTCAGGAAGGCGCTCGCCAGGCAGATGGCGGCGATCGAAAATCGGCAGGGGCCTTGCATGGTTGTCTCCGTTTGGTTTTCGCGCATTGTGTTGCGTCGTTTCACCTCATACAATGCCGTTTCGTTGTGCAAAACGCATTTCATATCGGAGCGGAGCGATGAAGGGCTCGACAGAGCGCGGGGATGACGCCGCCGGCGGCGTGACGGCCGTCTCGCGGGCGTTGATGGTGCTGGAGGCGTTTGGCGTTAACGATGCCGATCTGCCGCTGGCCGAGATCAGCCGGCGCACGGGAATCCACAAGACCACCGTGCTTCGCCTCGCCAGGACGCTGGCGGCGCACAACTACCTGGTGCAGAAGGAAGACGGGAACTGGCGCCTGGGGCGCGCGGCGGGCTGGCTCGGCGCCTGCTATCAGGCCACGTTCAACGTGCAGGAAGTGGTGGAGCCCGTACTGCGCGAACTGTCGCGCAAGACCGGCGAGAGCGCGTCGTTCTACGTGCGAGAGGGAGACGAGCGGGCCTGCCTGCTGCGCGTCGAAGGGCCGCAGGCGATCCGGCACCATGTGCGGATCGGTTCCACGCTGCCGCTGGACAAGGGCGCGCCCGGCCGCGTGATCCTGGCCTTCTCCGGGGCGTCGGGCCGGCCGTACGAAGCCATCCGGCAGCGGGGTTTTCATCTTTCGATGGGCGAACGCGAGCCCGAGGTGTCCAGCGTGGCGGCGCCGGTGTTCGGGCTGCACTGGCGGCTGCTCGGCTCGATCTGCATCTCGGGGCCGACCTCCCGGCTGACGGAAGCCCGGTTGCTGAAGATGGCCAAGACCGTGGTGGAGGCGGCGAACCGGCTTTCCTATGCGATGGCGGGAAGCCAGCGGCCGGCGCCGCGCATCGAAGCACCGGCGACCTGGCATCCATGAGGCCGACCGCGACGGCTCACCCGTTGCGCTAGCGCGCCGGCACGGCCCAGACCCGGTCGTCGCCGATCACATAGAGGCGCCGGTCCGGCGCCCGCCTGACCGGCGCGTGACCGGTAAAGGCGCCAAACGCCGGCAGGATGCCGGCATGCGCATCGAAGACGAAGCACGGCAGACGAACCGAGTCGGAGCCGGCGCGCAGCGTATAGGCGGGATGCAGGTGCCCGGCCAGTTCGTAGCCGCCGTTCGCCGCTCCCGGCAAGTGGCACAGCGCGAATGGTCCGCGCCGCCACGGTTCGCTGACCACCGTGATATCGAGCGAGGGCGGCGGATCGCCGGCCCGTGCATCGTGATTGCCGCGTACCAGCGTGCAGCGCAGCGTCGACGGAAGCCCGCGGCGCCAATCCGCGAGGGCCGCCAGCACCGCCGGCGTGCGGCTCGCGCGGGCATGGAGAAAATCCCCGAGAAAGACCAGCTCGCGCGCCGGATAGCGCGCCGCCAGATCCGCCAGCCGTGCCAGGTTGTCGCGCGTGGTGCCGGCCGGCACCGGCTGGCCCAGCGCGCGATAGGCCGCGGCCTTGCCGAAATGGACGTCGGCCACCAGCAGCATCGCGGCGGCCGGCCACCAGAGCGCGCGCTCCGGCAGCAGCCACAGTGTCTCGCCGGCAACCTCGACCTGACGCGCGGATGAAGAAGCCGACGAGGGCGAGAACGACGGAGCGGACGACATCGGCACGCTCATAGCGGCGGCAACGGCTTCGACACCTTGCGTGGGCGCCGGCGCCGGGACGACGAAGACGAGGAAGAGGACGAGGACGAGGGCGACCGGCCGGCGTGATCGGCCATGCCGAAGCGCGCGATCTCCGCGACGCGATCGGGCGGCGGCTCGTTCGCCGGCACCAATACTCCGTCGCCCTCGCCCTCCGGCCCCGCCGCCCGTTCGAGATCGGCCAGCATCCGTGCGATGCGGTCGGCCAGCTTCTCGGTGCTCAGCTTCTCGCGCAGGAATTCGACGATCAACGGGAATGACAGCGGCGTCGGCCGTTTCAGCACGCGCAGATCGAGCCGCAGCTCCGCGAGCCGATCCAGCGTCCGCGACAGGCGCGCGGCATCGAGCTCCTGGTTCAGGACCTCGCGCTCGGCCTGGCCCAGCAGCAGGTTTTCGGGATCGTGCTTGCGAAACACCTCGTAGAACAGGCTCGACGAGGCCTGCAGCTGCCGCGCGCTCTTGTGCGCGCCGGGATAGCCCTGGAACACCAGCCCCGACACCCGCGCGATCTCGCGAAAGCGCCGCAGCGACAACTCACCGGCATTGAGGCTGGCCAGCACGTCGGCGACCAGATCGCGTTGCCGTTCCTGCGCCAGCACCAGCGGCAGCCAGTGCGCCCAGTCGAGCGGCGCGGCCGACAGCAGTTCCAGCCCGTAGTCGTTGACGGCGACCGAGATCGTCGTCGGCAACTGCGAGCCGAGCCGCCACGCCAGCAGGCTGCCCAGGCCGAGATGCACGGAGCGCCCGGCAAAGGGATACAGGAACAGATGCGAGCCCTCGCGCGAGTTCAGCGTCTCGGCCAGCAGCGTGGTGCGCGTCGGCAGTGCCGACCAGCGCTGCTGCAGGTCGACCAGCGGCTGGATCAACGGCAGCTCCGGCGTATCCGCGGGATCGAGCCTTTGCGCGGCGGCATCCTCGAGCGTGGCGACGACCGCGTCGGCCAGTTCGGTCGACAGCGGCATCCGCCCGCCGTTCCAGCGCGGCACCACGGGCCGGCCCTTGTCGGCGCGCCGGACATAGGCGGTCATCTCCTGCACGCGCACCAACTCGAGCAGCCGGCCGCCGAACAGGAAGCAGTCGCCCGGCGACAGCCGCGCGATAAAGCCCTCCTCGACCGTGCCAAGCGAGGCGCCGCCGCGTCCCGCGCGACTCCAGTAGCGCACCTGCATCGTCGCATCGCTGACGATGGTGCCGACGCTCATCCGATGGCGGCGGGCAAGGCGGACGTCCGGCACGCGCCAGACGCCATCCTCGTCGGGCTGCACACGCCGGTAGTCCGGATAGGCGGACAGGCTGCTGCCGCCCTGCCGCACGAAGTCGAGGCACCACTGCCATTCGGCGTCGGTCAGCGTGCGGTAGGCATAGGCGCCGCGCACCTCGTCGAGCAGCGCGTCGGGAACGAAGCCGCCGCCCAGCGCCACCGTGACCAGATGCTGGACCAGCACGTCGAGCGGCTTGACCGGCGACTCGCGCGCCTCGATGCGCCCTGCCCTGACCGCGTGGCGCGCCGCGACCGCCTCGACCAGTTCAAGGCTGTGGGTCGGCACGATCGTCACGCGCGAGGGCCGCCCCGGCGCGTGGCCGGAGCGGCCCGCACGCTGCAGCAGCCGCGCCACGCCCTTGGGCGAGCCGACCTGCAGCACGCGCTCGACCGGCAGGAAGTCGACGCCCAGATCGAGGCTGGAGGTGCAGACCACCGCCTTCAGCGCGCCGGTCTTCAGGCCGGCCTCGACCCATTCGCGCACATCGCGATCCAGCGAGCCGTGATGCAGCGCCAGCTGTCCGGCCCAGTCGGGCCGCGCCTCCAGCAACGCCAGGTACCAGCGCTCGGCCTGCGAGCGGGTATTGAGGAAGACCAGCGTGGTGCTGCTGCCGTCGATCTCGCGCACCACATGCGGCAGCATCGACAGGCCCAGGTGCCCGGCCCACGGAAACCGCCCGGCGGCATCGGGCAGCAGCGTATCGACGATCAGCTCCTTGGGAATCTTGCCGCGCACCAGCTCGCGCCGATCGGCCGGCGTGCCGGACAGCAGCACCTCGCTGGCGTGTTCGAGGTTGCCCAGCGTGGCAGACAAACCCCAGACCACCAGGTCGGGACACCAGCGGCGCAGCCGCGCCAGCGCCAGCTGTACCTGCACGCCGCGCTTGTTGCCGATCAGCTCGTGCCATTCGTCGACCACCACCATCCGCACGCGGCCCAGCGCTTCCTTCGCATCAGCCCGCGTCAGCAGCAGCGACAGGCTCTCCGGCGTGGTGACCAGCGCGGTCGGCAGCCGCCGCGCTTGCGCGGCGCGCTCGCTGCTGCCGGTATCGCCGGTGCGCAGGCCGACGGTCCAGTTCAGTCCGAGCTCGGCCAGCGGCGCCTGCAGCGCGCGCGCGGTATCGGCGGCCAGCGCGCGCATCGGCGTCAGCCACAGCACGGTCAGCGGCGGCGCGGTGGCGGTCTGTGCCACCGGCTCGCCATGGCGCAGCAGCGCGCCGAGCCAGGCCGCATAGGTCTTGCCGGTGCCGGTGGTCGCATGCACCAGGCCGCTGCGGCCAGCGGCGATGGCCTGCCACACCTGTTGCTGGAACGGAAACGGCTGCCAGCCGCGCCGCGCGAACCATTGCGGCAGCGCCTGCGCCAGCGGCGCCGCGGGCAAGGCCAATGCGTCGGCCCCACGCGCGCTCATGCCGCTTTCCCTCGGTCGCCGCTTTCGGCGGACGGCAGCATGCCCTGCAGCGTCTGCAGCGTGTCGGCCTCCTCGATCGTCTTGTCGGTACGCCAGCGCAGCATCCGCGGAAAGCGCACCGCGATGCCGCTCTTGTGCCGGCTGCTGCGGGCGATGCCCTCGAAGCCCAGCTCGAATACCTGGGTCGGCTCGACGCTGCGCACCGGCCCGAAGGTCTCGATGGTGGTCCGCCGCACGATCGCGTCGACCTGCCGCATCTCCTGATCGGTCAGGCCCGAATACGCCTTGGCGAACGGCACCAGCACCCGGCCCTCGGTACCCGGCGGCGCGCTCCATACCGCGAAGGTGAAGTCGGTGTACAGGCTCGCGCGGCGGCCGTGGCCGCGCTGCGCGTAGATCAGCACCGCATCGACCGCATACGGATCGATCTTCCATTTCCACCAGACGCCGACATCCTTGGTCCGGCCCGAGCCATAGGCGGCATCGAGCGCCTTCAGCATGAAGCCCTCGACGCCGAGCTCGCGCGACGATTCGCGCAGCACCGCATACCCGGGCCAGTCGTCCGCCTGCACCAGCGGACTGAGCCGCAGCGACGGATGCGGATGCGCGGCCAGCACGCGCTCCAACGCGGCGCGGCGCTCGCCCTGCGCGCGGCGGCGCCAGTCCTCGCCCTGCCATTCGAGCAGGTCATAGGCCAGCAGCACCGCCGGCGCGTCACGCAGCAGCTTCGCGCCGAGGTTCTTGCGGCCGATGCGCTGCTGCAGCAGGGCGAATGGCTGCACGCGTTCGTCGCGCCAGACCACGATCTCGCCATCGATCACCGTGCCGTCGGGCAACGGTGCGGCGGCTTCTGCCAGCTCGGGGAAGCGCTCGGTGATCAGGTCCTCGCCGCGCGACCAGATCCAGGTCTGGCCGTCGCGCCGCACGATCTGCGCGCGGATGCCGTCCCATTTCCATTCGACCTGCCATTGCGAGACCGGGCCCAGCACGGCGTCGAACTGCTCGAGCGGCGCCTGCAGCGGATGGGCGAGAAAGAACGGATAGGGCTGGCCGCCGCGGCTGCGTGGAACGTTGGCACCATCGCCTACGCGCTCTCCGTCCCCGCCGTGCTCGCCGCTGCCGTCGGGCGCGATCAGTGCCAGATAGTGCTCGGCGTCGGGCCGCGCCGAGATATCGGTATAGCCGACCATCCGCTCGGCCACGCGCTTCGGATCGATGCCGGCCACCTCGCCCAGCGCGCGCGTGACCAGCAGCCGCGAGACGCCGACGCGAAAGGCGCCGGTGATCAGCTTGAACAGCACCAGCCGCGCCTGCGCGTCGAGCGGCCGCCACAGCGCGTCGAGCCTGGGCAGCAGCACGTCGGGCGGCAGGCCGCGCAGCGGCAGCAGCCGCTGTTCGACCCATTCGGCCAGACCCGCATCGTCGGTATGTTCGGACTCGGGCAGCAGCAAGGCGATGGTCTCGGCCAGATCGCCGACGGCCTGGTAGCTCTCCTCGAACAGCCAGGTCGGCAAACGCGCCGCGTGCTCGGCGAGCGTGCGCAGCATCGCCACCGGCACCAGCTGGCGCGGCTTGCCGCCGGCGAGGAAATAGACCGCCCAGGCGGCGTCGGCCGGCGGCGCGGCCTGCAGATAGCCGCGCAGCGCCGCCAGCTTGGCGTTGTTCGAGGTCGTTGCATCGAGCGCGGCGTACAGCTCGGCGAAGGCCTTCATGATCCGCCCCTTGGATCGGCGGATACACCGTCCGCATTGCCGTCCGCTTTGCCGTCCGCTGCGTCGATCGCGCCGTCCGCCGCCTCGCCGTTTGCTCCGGGCCCGCCGTTGGCGCCGGCCGCGCCTTCCGGCTCGTCCCGATCGTGGTCCTCCTCGTCGCCGTACTGCGTCTCGAAACCCTGCGCCTGCAGACCGCGTTCGCACAGATAGCGCACCATCGCATGCACATAACCATGGGTGACGAACACCCGCTGCGCCCCGGTCGCCTCGATCGCCGCATGCAGGCCGGGCCAATCGGCATGGTCCGAAATCACGAAGCCGCGATCGACGCCGCGCCGCCGGCGCGTGCCGCGAATCCGCATCCAGCCGCTGGCGAAGGCCTGCGTGGCATCGCCGAAGCGCCGCAGCCACGGCGAGCGCTGCGCCGACGGCGGCGCGATCACCAGCGCCTGGCGCAGCAGCGGACTGCGCGCCGGCAACTCGGACGCATGCACCGTCGCCGGCAGCGCCACGCCGGCGGCCGCATAGGCGCGGTTCAGCGCCGTCATTGCGCCATGCTCGACGATCGGGCCCGGCAGCCCCGCCTCGCCTGCCTGCGTCATCAAGCCATGCAGGATGCGCTGCGCCTTGCCGAAGGCGTAGCAGTACAGCACGCTGGCCCGGCCCTGTTCGGCATTGGCGCGCCACCACGACAGGATCTGCGCCATCAGCTCGGCCTGCGATTGCCAGCGATAGATCGGCAGGCCGAAGGTGCTCTCGGTGATGAAGGTATCGCAGCGCACCGGCTCGAACGGCGCGCAGGTGCCGTCGTGCGCGAGCTTGTAGTCGCCCGATGCGACCCACACCTCGCCGCGGTATTCGAGCCGGACCTGGGCCGAGCCCAGCACGTGCCCGGCCGGATGCAGGCTGATGCGAACGCCGTTGTGCACGATGGCCTGGCCATAGTCGAGGCTGTCCAGGTGAATATCGGGCAGGCGCGACAGCAGCACGCCGCGTCCTGGCGCCGCGCACAGATAGTGGCCGCTGCCCGCGCGCGCATGGTCGGAATGGGCGTGGGTGATGACAGCCCGCGCCACGGGGCGCCACGGGTCGATATGGAAGTCGCCCGGCGGGCAGTACAGGCCCTCGGGCCGCGCTACGACAAGGTCCATGGATGCGGACTCCGGCTGCGATGGCCTTGCCGATCGGGTCCATCGGCCGGCACATCGATAAGACGATGTTATGCCAGCGGCCGCTGCGGGCCCATCGGACTCAGGCCGACGTGGCTCGGCACCCGGCCTCGGGGGCACGCTTCTTGCCGCTCTGGACCGAAGTGGACGCGGACGCCGCCATCCCGCAAGACCCGCGGCGCGGCGGCGAGCGCTTTTTTACCGCCGGCCGCAAAAGCTACAAGGTCGGACCGCGTCCGGCTCCATTTCGGCGATTCGATGAATCGACGTATCGACTTCCCTGTGCAACGAGGACCGCAATATGAACCGGAACACGTCCCCCGACGCCAATCATCCGCTGACGGGCAAGCGCATCGCCTTCCTGGTTACCGATCTGTTCGAACAGGTCGAACTGACCGGCCCGCGCCAGGCCTTGCAACAGGCTGGTGCCGAAACCGTCATCGTTGCGCCGCACGATGGCGAGGTACAAGGCGCCCAGCACGACAAGAAGGCAGATCGCTTCGGCGTGCAGGCCACGCTGGCCGACGCCCATCCCGACGACTTCGACGGCGTGGTGCTGCCCGGCGGCACCATGAATGCCGACGCGCTGCGCATGGACCAGGCCGCGCAGCGCTTCGTCAAGAAAATGCAGGACGACGGCAAGCCAATTGCAGTGATCTGCCACGGTCCGTGGCTGCTGGTGTCGGCCGGTCTGGTCAAGGGCCGCACGCTGACCAGCTGGCCGTCGCTGGCCGACGATATCCGCAATGCCGGCGGCGAATGGGTCGATCGCGAGGTCGTGCGCGACGGCAACTGGGTCAGCAGCCGCAAGCCGGACGATATCCCCGCGTTCAACCAGCAGATCGTCACGCTGTTTGCCGAACTGGGCAATCGCGCGGCGCAAGGCAGCGAAGCCCGCGCCGGCCAGATCTGATCACGCCGGTTCATCGCTGTTTACCCCTGTTTACCCCGCCACGCAGCCATGCAGACTCGACTTGCGATCGACGCGACCGACGACCTCGCCCACGCGCATGACGCGGCTACGGAACTGGCGGTGCGCTGCGGCTTCGGCGAAATCGCCACCGAACGGCTCGGCCGCGCGGCCGTCGCGGCGGCCACCGGCATGCTCGACCACGCCGGCGGCGGCGTGCTGCATCTGCGGCCCCTGCAGGAAGAGGTGACCGGCGCCGCCGCGCCGCAGGTCGAGATCCTGGCCGTGGACCGGCCGCGCCCGCGCGATGGGTTGGGCGATCGGTCGCGCGATGGGCCGGTTGATTCGTCGCGCGGTGCGGACGGCAGGCACGCCGGCGCCCGCGCGGGGGGCAGGCTTGCCGCGCTGTACGAACTGGTGACCGCGCTGGACCGCTACGACGGCCCCGCCGGCTCGGTCATCCGGATGACCGAGCCGGCGGGG
>NZ_AMPR02000468.1:0-16129 GCF_000307735.3 Cupriavidus sp. HPC(L)
ACCAACGCGCGCGCATCGCGCGCCTCGGGCCGGCAGTGCCGGCCGGCATCGCGAACAGCAACGCATAGCAGGGCAGCAGCAGGATCCCGAAGCGCTGGAACAGGAAGGCGGTGCGCATCGCGTAGTGCGGCACGCACAGCCAGATCAGCAGCACGGCGGCGAGGGGCAGCCAGGCGTGCGGCAGATGCCAGCGCGGCCGCAGGCCCATCGCCCACGGCGCCGCCAGCATCAGCAGTGTGGCCAGTGCGAAGGGCAGATGCGTCGACCACGCGCCCCAGGGCGACACCAGCAGCAGCGGCAAGCGCATCCAGTCCCAGCGCCATTCGATGGCCGGCCATGCGTAGTCGAGCGTGGCTTCGAGCCGCTGCGCATGGCCGGCATACAGCAGCGCGAGCAGCGCCAGCACCGCGTAGGGCATCAGCGCGAACAGCAAGCTGCGCGGCGTCGGTGGTGCCGGGGTCGTCGGTCGTGAGCCGTCATGGCGGGCGAATGCGAACAGCACGCTGGCAGCGCCCACCGCGCCGGCGAACAGGAACACCAGCCCATGCGCGACGAACAGCAGCGCGCCGCCGAGCACGATCGCCGCGCCGGTCCGCAGCGTCGGCGTCCGCGCGTGACGCCAGGCGGGCAGCAGGAACAGCAGGCCCAGCGGCACCGCCAGCAGGAAGGTCAGGAAGCCCCATTCATAGGCGAAGCCGAAGAAGCCCGGCACGAACAGCCAGTCGAGCCGCGCATCGGCGCCGACGCGCCGGCGCAGCGCGATACCGGCGCCGACATAGGCCAGGTATGCCGCCGACAGCAGCAGCTTCAGCGCGGCCGTCACCGGCATCCACCACGACAGCGCCAGCCCGGCGCCATAGCCGAGCAGATAGGGCGTGAACGGATTGATGCGCAGCTCGTGCCGCCATGGCGAGGTGCCGGCCAGCAGATCGCGCAGCGCGGCGACCTGGCCGGCATGCTGCGGCAGGTCGATCATCGCGGGATACGGGGCGAGCCAGGGGAGCGTCGCGCCCGCGGCGACCAGCGCGAGCAGCGGGAGCCGATTGGCAATGGCGCGAAGGCCAGCGGCGCGCGTGCGCGTGGGGCGAACGCCTGTTGCCCTCTCCCCCAACCCCTCTCCGGCAAGCGGGAGAGGGGACGCGCGGGGGCCGGCGCCTGCCGAGCCACGACCGGGCGCATGGTGTTCTTCCTCGCCCGTATGGTGTTCTCCCTCTCCCGCTCGCGGGAGAGGGTCGGGGAGAGGGTCGGGGAAAGGGCCGGGGAAAGGGCCGGGGAAAGGGCCGGGCGCTCGCATGGCCGCCGTCGTTCGTCCCTGCATCGTCCGCCTCTGCGGAAACGCCCAATGCCGCGCGCCCAGATACGTCAGCACGGTATAGACAATCATGCCGCCGCATTGCGCGAGCAGGCTGCGCGGTCCCAGCTCGCCGGACAACATCAGTACCATCGCCAGGTTCGCCGCGTAGCCGAGCGCGCAAACGATGCCGAACCGCCACAGGCTGGCGGGCACATCGCCGCGATGCGCGAACGTCCAGCGCCGGTTCAGCGCGTAGCTCCACAGGAAGCCCACCGCATAGCCGGCCGCGTTGGCCGCGGCCGGCTGCCAGTCCAGTCCGCGCAGCGCGAGCCAGATCGCGGCGAAGCCTAGCGCGGAATTGCTGGCGCCGACCAGCAGGTAGCGCAGGCCGGTGTGGCGGACGGCGGCGTGCGGCAGCGGGCTGGCGGATGGCATGCGGGCGGCCTTCGGGCGCGATCGGTCACGGGACGCGATGGTGCGAGGGCGCTCAGCCCTCGCGCACCACCAGTCCGAGGTCCTGCCGGCGTACCTGCAGCTTGTAGTCGCGCATCATCCGGAACAGCGTAACGCGCGATACGCCGAGCTCGGCCGCCACATCGATCAGCCGCTCGTGATGGCGTTGCAGCGCTTCGCGGATCGCGTTGCACTCGGCGGCCTCGCGCACCGCGGCCAGCGTGCAGGGATGCGTCTCGGCGGGCGGCTGCAGGTCGAGATCGGCGGGGCGGATCACGCCGCCCTCGCACATCGCCGCGGCATGGCGGATCCGGTTGATCAGTTCGCGCACATTGCCTGGCCATCGATGCACGGTCAGCGCGCGCATCGCCGAGTTGGAAAAGCCCTTGATGCGGGCCGGCGACTGGCGGCGAATCTCGTTCAGGATGTGTTCGGCCAGCAGCACGATGTCGCCGCCGCGCTCGCGCAGCGCGGGCTGACGGATGCGCAGCACGCACAGCCGGTGATACAGGTCCTGGCGGAAGCGGCCGGCGGTCACGGCGGCCTCGAGGTCGACGTGCGTGGCCGACACGATGCGCGCATCGACGGCGACCGATTCGGTGCCGCCCAACCGCTCGATGCAGCCGGTCTCGAGAAAGCGCAGCAGGCTGGTCTGGCTCTCCAGCGGCATGTCGCCGATCTCGTCGAGAAACAGCGTGCCGCCCTGGGCCAGCTCGATGCGGCCGGGTTTGCGCTTGAGCGCGCCGGTGAACGCGCCGCGCTCGTAGCCGAACAGCTCGGACTGCAGCAGCGCGGGCGGGATCGCCGCGCAGTTCAGCGCGACGAAGGGCTGCGCGGCACGCGCCGAGGCGCGATGAATCGCCTGCGCGGCCAGTTCCTTGCCGGTTCCCGATTCGCCGCCGATCAGCACCGGTGCGTCCCAGCGCGCGACCTTGGTGATGCCGCGGAACAGCGCCTGCATCGCCTCGCATTCGCCGACCATGCCCGATGGACCCAGTGCACGCGCATTGGGCGCCTGGCTGTCCTGGCGCAGTTGCACCATGCCCCAGGCGTGCCCCAGCCGCTGCGCCAGTGTCACCGATTCGAACGGTGCGGTCAGATAGTCGATGAAATACAGCCCCAGCAGCCGGCGGGCGGTCGGGGTCAGCCGGTCGCGGCAGTCGACCATCGCGATCCACGCGACATTGGGCTGCGCGAACCAGGGCTCGAGCGCCTCCAGTTCGATGTCGTCGATCTCGCCGCTCAGGTCGAGCAGGCCGGCGATCGGCTGCTCCTCGAGCGGGTGCGCTTCGACTTCGTGCGCGTTGGCGGCGAACAGCAGCTTCCAGCCACGCTGGCTGAGGAAGCGGCAAAGATTGGCCTCGTGGTGCTGCGATACGAACAGCAGCGGGCGGGTGATGGAGCCGCTCATGATGATTCCCCCGGATTCTTCTTATTGCCGAGGCGGGCGCGGGGAAAGGCCCGCGCCCGCCTCGGTTCCGGCCGGCGCCAAGCCGTCCCAGACAGACGTGCCCGTCGCCGCTCTCCGCTTGCGCGAAGACGCCCATCCCCAACCAGGCAATGAGCAGACCCTCCCATTGCCCGACCGCTGCTTCGAAATGACCAGTGGCCAGTGGCGCATCGCCTGTGTTGTGGCGCCGCGCATGGCGGTCGTGGTGCCGCCTTTATCTGCCCGGCGTTGCGGCGTGCCTTGCATGAGGCCGCACGCGTTTTGTAACGATTCGCTCAGCGATGAGCGTGCCACGCGCCATAAGGCGTTGATTTTTATGACGTTTACTTTCGTGCACTTGTTACATCGACGGGATCTTGTAACACCTTGTATCCGGCATGGAACGAGGCCCGGCCGCGGGGCGATGCACTCCAGTGCATAAGGCGCGAAGGATGAGGCGAACGATTCTTATTCTTCGGTCCGAAAGTAGCGAAAAAGGCAGTTTTCGTCGGACACCTGGCACATGACTTCATCCGCACTGGCAGCGGGGAAGGGTTTTCTCCGATGGGGCAGCAGGTCCGCCAGCCGAGCCAAATGGTTGCAAAACCTTTACAGCACTGCACTACCGGGGAAACGGCGACTCGGAGCGCTGCATGCGCCGCGGCATGGTGGCATCGGCTGGATGGGCGGCGTGCGCATGAGCCGGTGAGGGCGAACTGGTGACACCGGCTGCGCATGTGTGCCACATAAGGGCGCAAGACTCATCCATTTGACGTAAGCGGTGCGCCTACGGCGCCGCGGATCCGCGCCCGGCCGAAGTGTTCCGGCTGTGAAACACGCGACGCGAAAGGGTTACCTGGCTGGCCCCCGCCGATACGCCGCTGTGTCAGTCGAGCGCACTGGCATCGGCATCGGCACCGGCATCGGCATTGCCGTCGGGCAGGCGCGACGCCTCGATCTGCTGGCGCAGCCACGCGTGCATGCGCCGGATCGCGCTTTCGTGCGGATGGCCTTCGCGCCAGATCATCCAGTACTGCAGCGTCGACGGAATCCGCGTGGCGCCAATCTGCACCAGCGCGCCGCTGACCAGGTAGTCGTGCGCCAGCAACGCGCGCGCCGTCGCCACGCCGACGCCGGCGACCGCCGATTGCAGCAGCATGCCGGCATCCTGGAAGATCGGCCCGCGCTCCGGCTCGTGGGTCGGCAGGCCAGCCTGCTCGAGCCAGTCCCGCCAGGAGCGCAGCGCGAAGCGCAGCATCGGCAGGCGCGGCAGGTCCGTCACCGTGAAGCCGGGATAGCGGGCCAGCAGCGCGGGGCTGGCCACCGCGATCACGGTGTCCTCGATCAGCCGGTGGCATTCGAAGCCGGGCAGGTCGACGCGCTGGTGCCAGATGCCGACGTCGACCGAATACGGGTCCGGCGGCGGGATCTCGGCGTGCAGGCGCAGGTGCACGTCTAGCATCGGCATCGCCTCGTACAGGCTCGGCAGCCGCCGGATCAGCCAGGCGTTGGCCAGGTCCGCCATCACGCTGACCTCGAGCCGGACCGCGGGTTGCTCGCCCTCCCCGCCGGCCTCGTTCAGCGCCTGCTGCAGCCCGTCCAGTGCGGCGCGGACCCGTTCGGCCAGCCGCGCGCCGACGCTGGTCGGCAGCATGCGGGCGCCGGCGCGCTGGAACAGCTTGGTGCCCAGGCTCTGCTCCAGCGCGCGCACATGGTGGCTGATCGCGCTGTGCGTCAACGCCAGTTCCTCGGCGGCGCGCGAGAAGCTGCGATGGCGCGCCGCCGCCTCCAGCGCGCGCAGCGCCTGCAGCGGGGGAAGATGCGGAACCTGGGCCATGGGTCGATGGAAGAGACGAGGGAAAAAAAGATGGAGGAAGCGGCACAATCGGACGCGCGCCGTCAAATTCTACTCACAATCCGGGCTGGAATTCTTCGTTGGTGCCGGCACGCCGGAGCGCGGACAATCCGCGCATGACAACCGCAACGCATTCTCCTTCCGGCCTCCCGTCGGGCCTTCCCGCCGCCGCCAGCGCCCTGCGCTGGCGCGTGCTGGCGATCTTCTCGCTCGGCTTCTTCGTTTCCTACGTCTACCGGGGCGTCAATTTCGGCTTCGCGCCGTATCTGTCGCGGGAGTTGGGGCTGTCTGCCGCCGATCTCGGCCTGCTGACCAGTTGCTATTTCCTCGGCTTTGCCTGCGCGCAACTGCCAGCCGGCCTGCTGCTGGACCGCTTCGGCCCGCGCCGTACCGAGGCCGCGCTGCTGCTGGTGGCGGCGGCCGGCACGCTGCTGTTCGCGCTGGGCGAGGGCATGGCGGCGCTGGCGGCCGGGCGCATGCTGATCGGCGTCGGCGTGTCGGTCTGCCTCGGGGCCGCGATCCAGGCACTGTCGATGTGGTTTCCGCTGTCGCGCATGCCGCTGCTGAACGGGTTGGTGATGGCGATCGGCGGTCTCGGCGCGGTGGTCGTCGGTACGCCGCTCGACTGGCTGTTGTCGCTGGTCGACTGGCGCGCGGTCTGCATGGGACTGGGCGGCGTCACGCTGGCGATGGCGCTGCTGCTGTGGTTCGGCGCACCGGAGGCGGTGCGGCCCGGCGCGCGCGAAAGCCTCGGCGCGCAATGGCGCGGCACCGTCGCGATCCTGCGCAGCGCGCCGTTCTGGCGCGTGGTGCCGCTGACGCTGCTGAACCAGGGCGTATTCCTGGCGGTGCAGAGCCTGTGGGTCGGCGCCTTCCTGCGCGATGTCGGCGGCGTCGGGCCGGCGCAGGCGGCGCGGCTGGTTTCGCTGATCGGCTTCGCGATGATGGGCGGCTGCGTGGTAACCGGCTGGGCGGCACGCCATCTGGAGCGGCTCGGCGTCAGCCTCTACGCGTTCGCCGGGGCCGGCATGACGATGTTCATCGTGGTGCAGGCGCTGCTGATGGCCGGCGCGCCGTTGCCGGCCTGGCTGCTGTGGGCCGGCTACGGCGTGTTCGGCTCGACCGGCATCCTGACTTACGCGGTGCTGGCGCGCCAGTTCGACGGCGCGATGATCGGGCGTGCGACCACCGCGCTGACGCTGACGGTATTCCTGGCGATCTTCGTCTGCCAGCTCGGCATCGGCATGGTGCTCGACCTGTGGCCGGCGGTGCAGGGCCGCTATCCGGTGCGCGCCCATCTGGCGGCATGGGCCGTGCTGGTCGGCTTGCAGGTGCTGGCGGCGATCTGGTACTGGATGGGCGCGCGGCGGTATCGCGGCGCGGCCGCGGCGGCCTAGCGTAGCGCCGCGCTACAGCACGATCGGGCGGTCGTCGAGCTCGTTCGGATTGCCGTCGCCGTGCTGGGGAAAGTGCCGGGCCAGCAGCGCGTGGACCTGCGCCACGGTGGCCAATACCGGCTCGATCGACAGGTCGGTGGCGAGGCCGTGCGCCAGCGACTGGCACAGCGCGGCCCAGGTCTCGTGGTCCACGCGCGCATCGATACCGCGGTCGGCCAGCAGCTCGACCGCATGATCGGCCAGGTTGATATAGAGCAGCACGCCGGTGTGGTCGGCGGTGTCCCAGACCTCGAGCGCGGCGAACAGCGCGCGGGCGCGCTCGCGCGGCGTCACGCCGGCCCAGGCCTGCGCCGCCGGCAGGCTCGACTCGATCACCACGCGCACTTCGCCGCGATGCTGGCGTTCGCCGTCGCGCACCGCGCGTTGCAGCCGCGACAAGGCATCGGGCGGGAAGTGCCGGTGCGCGAACGAGACCGGGGTCAGCGCATGGCGCAGCGCGCGCCGCAGGCCGCGCGAGGGGGAGGGTGAGCGGGAAGGGGTGGGCATGATGTCGTTCCCTTACCAGTTGCCGGAGGCGCCGCCCCCATCGAAGCCGCCGCCGCCTCCACCGCCGAAGCCGCCACCGCCACCAAAACCACCACCACCGAAGCCGCCGCCGCCATGATGGCGGCCCCAGCCGCCACCGAGGCCACCGAGGCCGCCGAGTCCCCCCAGCGTGCCGGCAGCCGTATCCCAGCCGCGCCGGCCGACGACGATCTGGCGCCGGCGTCCGCGCGTCGCCGAGAACAGGAAGAAGGCGATGATCAGCAGCGGAAACAGCACCGGCAGCCAGTCGTCCAGTCCGCTCTGCCGAGCCTGCTTGCGCGCCTGCGGCCCGGGCAAGCCTTCCTTGTCGATGGTCGCCTGGATCGCCGAGATGCCGGCCGCCAGGCCGCCATAGAAATCGTTCTGGCGGAAATGCGGCGCCATGATGTCCTGCAGGATCCGTTTGGACATCGCATCGGTCAGCGAGCCCTGCACGCCGCGGCCGACTTCGAGCCGCATCTTGCGCAGCCCGGGCGGATTGTCCTTGGCGATCAGCACGATCACGCCATCGTCGATGCCCTGGCGGCCGGCACGCCAGGCGTCGGCCACGCGGATGCCGTAGGCGTCGATCGTTTCCGGATCGGTGGTCGGCACCATCAGCACGAAGATCTGGCTGCCGCGCGTGCGCTCGTATTCGCCCAGCACGTTTTCCAGCGCGCTGCGCTGCGCGGGCGCCAGCGTGCCGGTCAGGTCGGTGACGCGCTGGGTCAGCGGCGGCACGGCGACGAAGCCGTCGGCCTGCGCCTGTGCCTGCGCCGCGCCGGCCACGCCGAGCAGCATCGCCAGCGCGAGCATCGGCGCAAGCACCGGCACCAGCATCGGCATCAGCATCGACGCCGGCGCTGCGCGCAGCCATCGCCGGAGTCCTGCGGCGAAGATCATCGGCACGAGGATCAGAACTTGACCGCGGGCGGGGTCGAGATCGCCTTCTCGTTCTCGACGGTGAACGAGGGCTTGACCTCGTAGTTGAAGATCATCGCGGTCAGATTGGTTGGGAAGCTGCGGGCCAGCACGTTGTAGTCGCGCACCGCGGCGATATAGCGCTGGCGCGCGACCGTGATGCGGTTCTCCGTTCCTTCCAGCTGCGATTGCAGGTCGCGGAAGGCGGCGTCGGCCTTGAGCTGCGGATAGTTCTCGGCGACCGCCAGCAGCCGCGACAGCGCGCCGCTCAGTTCGCCCTGCGCCTGCTGGAAGCGCTGGAAGGCCTGCGGGTCGTTCAGCGTCTCCGGCGTGACCTGGATGCTGGTGGCGGTGGCGCGCGCGCGGGTCACGGCCTCGAGCGTCTCGCGCTCATGCGAGGCGTAGCCCTTGACGGTATTGACCAGGTTCGGAATCAGGTCGGCGCGGCGCTGGTACTGGTTGACGACCTCGCCCCAGGCCGCCTTGATGGCTTCGTCCTTGGCCTGGAAGTCGTTGTAGCCGCAGGCGCTCAGCAGGCTCGCCAGCCAGGCCAGCAGCAGCCAGCGCAGCGGCCGCAGCGACGACAGGGAGAATCGCGACGAAGCGAAGGTCGGCGACGAAGAAAGGAAGGCGCGCATCGGAAAACTCCGTGGATCATCGGAACGCCAGCAGTGTAGCGCACCAGCCGCTTGATGCATCCACGGAGCGGGCCCTTGCGCAGGGCCCTTGCGCAGGGCCCCTCGGGAAGACCGCGGCCTTACAGCGCGGCGAACGCCCGGCGCGCGGCCTCGAAGGTTGCCTCGAGGATCGCGTCGTCGTGCTGCGCGCCGACGAAGCCCGCCTCGAAGGCGGACGGCGCCAGGTAGACGCCGTTGTCGAGCATCGCGTGGAAGAAGCGGTTGAAGCGCGCGGTATCGCATTGCGTGACCTCGGCAAAGCTGGCCGGCACGCCCTCGCGGAAATACAGGCCGAACATGCCGCCGACCGAATCCGCGGCGAACGGCACGCCCGCGGCGCGCGCGGCCTCTAGCAGGCCATCGGCAAGCTTGCGGGTTTGCGCGGCGAGCCGGTCGTGGAAGCCCGGCGCCTGGATCAGCTTCAGCGTCGCCATGCCGGCCGCCACCGCCAGCGGGTTGCCCGACAGCGTGCCGGCCTGGTAGACGCCGCCCAGCGGCGCCAGTTTGGCCATGATGTCGCGGCGGCCGCCGAAGGCCGCCGCCGGCATGCCGCCGCCGATCACCTTGCCCAGGCACGTCATGTCGGGCGTGATGCCGTAGTGCGCCTGCGCGCCGCCCAGCGCGACGCGAAAGCCCGTCATGACCTCGTCGAAGATCAGCACGGCCCCATCGGCGCTGCACAGCTTGCGCATCGCCTGCAGGAAGGCATCGCTGGCGCGCACCAGGTTCATGTTGCCGGCCACCGGCTCGACGATCACCGCGGCGATCTCGCCGGCGTGGGTGGCGAAGGCCTGTTCCAGCTGCTCGACGTTGTTGTACTCGAGCACCATCGTGTGGCGCGTGACGTCCGCCGGCACGCCGGCCGACGACGGCGCGTTCTGCGTGGTGTCGGCGAAGGTCAGCAGGCCCGAGCCGGCCTTGACCAGCAGGCTGTCGGCATGGCCGTGATAGCAGCCTTCGAACTTGATGATCAGATCGCGCCCGGTGAAGCCGCGCGCCAGCCGCAGCGCGCTCATGGTTGCCTCGGTGCCCGACGACACCAGCCGCACCTGCTCGATCGACGGCACCAGCTTGCAGATTTCCTCGGCCATCTCGATCTCGGCCTCGGTCGGCGCGCCGAACGAGAAGCTGCCGGCGGCGACCTGCTGCACGGCCCGGACCACGTCCGGATGGGCGTGGCCGACGATCATCGGGCCCCACGAGCCGATGTAGTCGATATAGCGCTGGCCGTCCGCATCCCACATATAGGGACCTTCGGCGCGCTGGATGAAGCGTGGCGTGCCGCCGACCGAGCGGAACGCCCGCACCGGCGAATTGACGCCGCCGGGAATGGTCTGCTGGGCGCGGTCGAAAAGCTGCTGGTTTCGTGACATGTCGTGATCTGCCTGGAGGAGGAGGGGCGGCGCTGCCGGGGACGGATGCGGGCGGACGCCAATTCGCGCGAACCGTATGCGATCGGCCGCAATCCGCGTCAATCGCCATCGATATCGGCGCCAAATACCGGGATGCCGGTGGCGCGCCGCGCGTCGATTCGGTACCATCTGCGCTGAATTTTAATCGAGACGTCACCACCCTATGGAATACAAGACCTGGATGTGCCTGATTTGCGGATGGATCTACGATGAAGCCGCCGGCGCGCCCGAAGACGGCATCCCGCCCGGAACCAAGTGGGAGGATGTGCCGATCAACTGGACCTGCCCGGAATGCGGCGCCCGCAAGGAAGACTTCGAGATGGTGGCGATCTGAGGGAAGCTCGACGTTCCCGCCCTTGATATTCGTCCGGTATTACGCACGGATCCCCGCACAAGAAACCAGCCGACGGCGGCCATCGCCGCCACCGTCCGGCCGCGGCCAGCCTAGCCCGAGAACGGCCCGCGCCCCCGCAGCGCATTGGCCACCATCATCAGCGCCAGCAGGAACGGCAGCGCCACATACAGGCACCAGTGGACCCGGTCGCCGATCGTTTCGCCCCATTTGCGCTTGAACACCTGCAGCCGCGGCATGCCAGACGGATTGGTGGCGCGCTTGTGGTTGACGTGCCAGGCCATCCAGAAAAAAAAGATGGCGAAGGCGACCGAGAGGAAATTGATATTACCCATGGTGGATGGCGATGGTTTTGAGGGTGGTGAAGCCGTATAGCGCCTCGAAACCCTTTTCGCGCCCGTGGCCCGACTGTCCGGAGCCGCCGAACGGCAATTCGACGCCGCCGCCGGCGCCATAGTTGTTGATGAAGACCTGGCCCGCGCGCACCTTGCGGGCCAGCCGCAACTGGCGCGCGCCGTCGCGCGTCCAGATGCCGGCGACCAGCCCATAGGGCGTGCCGTTGGCCAGCGCGATCGCGTCCTGCTCGTCGTCGAAGGGCATCGCCGCCAGCAGCGGGCCGAACACCTCTTCCTGCGCCAGCCGGTGCGTCGCCGGCACGTCGCGCAGCAGCATCGGCACCTGGTAGTAGCCGGTTTCCGGCGCGTCGGCGACGATCTGGCCCTGCGCCATCACCGGAATGCCGGCGTGCTGCGCGTCGGAGACGAAGTCCCAGACCCGCTGCTGCTGCTTGCGGCTGATCAGCGGTCCGCATTCGAGGTCCTGCTCGGCGGGGCCGACCCGCAGCGACTCGAACACCATCGCCAGCCGGTCCAGCAGCGCGTCGTACAGCGGCCGCTCGACCAGCAGCCGGCTGCCGGCCGAGCAGGTCTGCCCGGCGTTCTGCACGATGCCGCGCACCACGACCGGCACCAGCGCATCGACATCGGCGTCCGCGAACACGATCTGCGGCGACTTGCCGCCCAGCTCGAGCGTGACCGGCACATGGTTCTCGGCGGCCATCTGCGCGACCATCCTGCCGGTCTGCGGCGAGCCGGTGAACGACAGGTGGTCGATGCCGGGATGGCGCGCCAGCGCCGCGCCGGCCTCGTGCCCATAGCCCGTCACGACGTTCAGCGCGCCCTCGGGCAGCCCCACCTCGGCGGCCAGTTCCGCCACGCGCAGCAGCGACAGGCAGGCGTCCTCGGCGGGCTTGACCACGCTGGCGTTGCCGGCGGCCAGCGCCGCGCCGACGCTGCGGCCGAAGATCTGCAGCGGATAGTTCCACGGCACGATATGGCCGGTGACGCCATGCGGCTCGCGCACGGTCAGCACCGTATAGCCGTTCTGATACGGGATGGTCTGGCCGTGCAGCTTGTCGGCCGCGCCGGCGTAGAACTCGAAATAGCGGGCGATCGCGCGGGCATCGGCGTGCGCCTGGCTCAGCGGCTTGCCGGTGTCGCGCGCCTCGAGCGCGGCCAGTTCGGCCTCGTGCTCGGCGAGCTTGCGCGCCAGGTCGGTCAGCAGCCGGCCGCGCTCGGCGGCGGCCAACGCGCCCCAGACGCCATCGAAGGCCTGGCGCGCGGCATAGACCGCGGCGTTGATATCGGTCGCGTTGCCGCGCGCGATCTCGGCGAAGGGCGCGCCGGTGGAGGGGTCGAACACCTTGATGCGCATGCCGGAATCCGGCGCCATCAGGCGGTTGGCAACGAAGTGCTGGGCGTGCATCGTCATGCTCCGGCTGAAATTCCAAGCCGGCATTATCGCCCAGCCGGACCGGGTGACCGCAACGCACGGCGCCGGCACAGGCCTGCGCAGGCCGGTTGCCGCGTGTCGTCCGCCTGTCGGTTCCGGGTCAGACCGAGCCGCTATAATGCCGGCCATCGTCAAACCTTGGCCAAATACCGGCCGAACACAGGCATCTGGAGAACCGCATGAGCTTCAATCTCGTCCCGCCGGGCAAGGACATCCCGAACGACTTCAACGTGATCATCGAGATCTCGGCCCAGAGCGATCCGGTCAAGTACGAGGCCGACAAGGAAACCGGCCTGCTGTTCGTCGACCGCTTCATCGGCACCGGCATGCGCTATCCGGCCAACTACGGCTTCATTCCGCAGACGCTGTCGGGCGACGGCGACCCGGTCGACGTGCTGGTGATCACCCCGTTCCCGATCCTGGCCGGCGCCGTGGTGCGCTGCCGCGCGCTGGGCATGCTGAAGATGACCGACGAAGCCGGCGTTGACGCCAAGCTGGTGGCGGTGCCGGTCGACAAGCTGTCGCCGGCCACGGCCTACATGAAGGGCCTGTCGGACGTGCCGCAGAACACGCTGGACCAGATCAAGCACTTCTTCGAGAACTACAAGGCGCTCGAGGCCGGCAAGTGGGTCAAGGTCGAGGGCTGGGGCGGCATCGAGGAAGCGCACAAGGAAATCACCGACGGCGTGGCCAACTACAAGAAGTAAGCCTCGTCTGTCCGGGCTGCGCGCTCCCCCGGCGCGCAGCGATCAGAACCATTGCCGCAGGCGCCGCAGCGCCGGCGGCAGACGCGGCACCGGCCTCGCCTTCGAGGTCAGGTCCGCGGCAGCGGCCGCCGTTGCGACCCGCTGCTCCGCCTTCCCTTTCATTCCTTCCCCTGCCGTTGTCCCGTGGGCGCCCATCGCGGCGGCGTTGACCGCGGCATGGACTCCGGCGTGCACGGCCGGCACCGTCTGCGCCAGCGCGGCCCGCAGCGGCGTACCGCAGGCTTGCGCGACCGCGGTCTCGCCGACCATCCCGCCTTGCTGCAACTGCCGGCGCTCGTCCGCGTCGAGCCACAGGCCGGCGTCGAGGAAGGCCCGCATCGCATCGACCCGTCCCGCCCTGCAGGCCTCGAAGATCGGCCGCTCACCCGCGCCGTTGCGCGCCTGCGGGTCCGCGCCGCGCGACAGCAGCAGCGACACCGTCGCTGCATGGCCCGAGGCGGCGGCCGCATGCAGCGGCGTGCGTTGCTGCCGGTCGCGCTCGGCCAGGCTCGCGCCCTGTTCGAGCAGCCAGCCGATCGCCGCGCGGTTGCCGTGATAGGCGGCCTCGTTCAGCGCGCTGCGCCCATTGTCGTCGCGCGCCAAGGGGTCGGCGCCCTGGATCTTCAGCCACGCCAGCAGCGTGCGCGTGCGTTCGCCATGGTCCTCGTGCGTGGCCAGCTGCATCGGCAGGCGGCCGGCCTCGGTCCGCCTGTGCGGATCGGCGCCAAGCTTCAACAGCGATACCGCGAGCGCGAATTCGTGATGCTCGCAGGCGAGATGGAAGGCGTTGCGGCCGTCGGGGCCGGCACGGTCGACAAAGGCGCGGCGCTCGCCTTGCGGCACGGTCTGCACGACCGCCTGAACCACATCGAGCCGGCCCTCGCGGCAGGCCTGCAGCCAGCCCTGATGCAGCCCCGCATCGACCACGCCGGCATGGCGCTCGCCACGCAGCCGCGCCACCGCCTGCGCAATGCGCGCCTGCTGCTCGACCGTGGGCAGGTTCAAGGCGTCGAGCTGTTCCTTCAGCTCGCACAGCATCGCTTCGAGCGCGCTCCATTCGTGCTCGAGATCCGCGCGCAACGCCGCCCACCGCTGCGGCGGCCCGAAGGCGAAGCGCCGGTGCACGGCCATCTCGTCGTCCAGACGTTGGCCAAAGCGCGCGACCCGGCGCGCCAGTTCGCCGGCGTCGAGCGGGACGAAGCCACTGCCGTCCTCGGCCACGACCTGCGCGGTCTTCGTATCGGGCATGCGCGCCTCGATGGTTTCGCGATAGCGGGCTGCGATCGTCGCGGCCAGCGCGTCCAGCTCGGTGAGATAGTGCTGCGTCAAAGCCTGCTGCGCCTGCTGCGTGCCGATGGCCCGTTCGGCGGTCCTTTCGGCGGCCTCGGTCTCGGCCTCGGCATCGCGCAGCAGCGTCAACTGAAGATGCAGCACCTGTGAGCGCCGGCTCAGCCATCGCTCCAGTTCCTCGATCGGTGACACCACCGGATGGTGGGCGATGGCGGCCCGCGCCATCTGCTGCGTCAGCGCGTCGGCGCGCGCGCTCAGGGCGTTGTGAGCGGATATGGACAGCATGGCGATCTCCGGCTGAGACGGGCGCAATACGGAGGTGCAATACGGGCGCGCAAGTTGGGCGCGCAATACGGGCGCGCATTACGGTTGCGCATTCCGGGCGACCCGCGCAGGGGCGACCGAATGGGGTCCGAATCTAACGGCCCCGGTTTGCCGCCCTGTCGGAATTGGCATCGTCTCTGTCGCGAATGGTCAGTGCCAACTGGTTGGCGGCGATGGCATCGCCTACCGTTCGCTGCGCCGCCGGTGTCCGCCGTCCGGTGGAGCGAACGACAAACGGAGCGGGTCCGGGAGGTCCATCGCCATGTTGAGCACCGTCGGCACACGTATCGGCACGCTGGTCCAGCTCGGGGCCGGCCTGGCGCGAGACATCGAGCGCGAGATTCAGAACAACCTGCAGCGCAACGGCCAGCGCGACCCCGGGTGCGACCCCGGGCGCGACATCGAGCCGCAAGCGCTGCGCGAAGCCGTCTTCGCCGGCGACCGGCGGCGGGTCAAGGATCTGCTGGCCGGCAGGCCCGCGTTGGCACGCACCGCCGACGACGAAGGGGACGCGCCGCTGCACTGGGCCGTGCGCGCCGCGGCGCGCCACGACGCCGACGATTGGCGCGTGATCGTGACCTGCCTGCTGGAGGCGGGCGCCGATGGCACGGCCAGGAACCGGCAGGGCTTGACGCCGCTCGACCTCGCCGCGCAGGTGCCGTACGACCCGGCCGTGCTGGGCGTGCTGCGGGCCGGCGGTCTGCGTGCGGCGCAGCGCATCGCCACCGGCGTCAGCGATGCCACCGACGCTGCCGACGCCGAGGGCCGCATCGGCGAGGGCGGCGCCGCCGACCGCGACAGCATGACGGTCCAGCAAGGCTTGCAAGGCATCGCGGCCATGCTGCGCGCGCAAGTACCACCGGCGGGTGGCGAGGCGCGGCTGCTGCGCAAGCTGTCCGCGCTGTATCGGGACGCCGATGCCGACTGCGCCAAGGCCTGCCTGTCCTGCCTGCGCCTGCTGCTGCAGCGGTACCCGGCGCTGGACCAGACCCGCCGCGACGACATGGTCGCGTTGTACGAGGCGCTGGTGCGCGTGTGGATGCGCGGCAGCCATTGGAAGGAGGGCTTTTGCTACGCACATCATGCACGGCGCCTGCTGCCCGCCGGCGGGCGCGGTGGCGCGGTACTCGATGCGGCGATCGATCGGCTCGAAGCGGCGATGGTGCGCGAGCATCTGTCGCAGTGGGCGCCGCGGGCGCAGGTGCTGCTGCGCGCCGCGCTGTTCGATCTCGGCACGCAGTGCGTGTCGAAAGCCTCGCCATTGCGCATGCTCGAGCGCGCGCATTGTCTGTTCCAGGCGCTCGCGCGCATGGAATCGCTGATGGCCGTGCACGGCATGGCGCTCGCGCCGGAGGAGGACCCGCGCGAGGCCCTGCCGACACGCCAACTGTCCGACGCGATCGCCACGGCGCTGGACAGCCTGCGCCGGACCGCCAAAGGCGCCGCCGAATTCATCGAGGTCGCGCAGCGTGTGCTGCTGCTGGCGGAATCGGCCGGCGCGATCGGCCTGCAGGCGCATGGCGCGGCATGGTGCGACAGCGTGGTGCGCAACGTCGTGCAGGAGGAGTGCGTAGCCGCGCTCAAGAGCTACGACTGCGGCGCGCATCGGCGGATGGCGCAGACC